>NZ_JBFRTN010000025.1:91216-92560 GCF_041474095.1 Vibrio sp. 10N.222.54.A3 | reverse complement strand
CTCTAATAAGTGACTAAGTATTTATCTAAATATAGTAGCGATGAATATTTGATTTTTAATTAACCTTAGTATCGATATTTAAAGGTTATCTTTGCTTTCTAGCAAGTGTCTCAGCTCGTTTAGGCTTTGCGGCTTTGATAGGTAGATAGATTAATAGAGTGGCTTTAAATGATGCGTGTGCAGCTTGTGAGGGTGTTTCGATGGAAGGGTTTTGTTGGTCATCGATAGTGACAAAAAAAGCCGCTAGAAAGCGGCTTTGAGTGAGAAAGTGAGGTGTGTAGGTTTTAGATAAGCGCACCAATACTCAGAACAATGATGCAGAACACCATCAAGATACCGACTAGTGGCATTACCCATTTAACCCAGCGTACATAAGGGACGCGAGCAATCGCCAAGCCACCCATCACCACCGCGGAGGTTGGCGTAATTAGGTTCACCAAGCCAGATGCTGATTGGTACGCAGTGATAACCAGGTCACGACCTACGCCAGCAAAGTCAGCCAGTGGTGCCATGATTGGCATGGTAAGTACCGCCAAGCCAGAGGTCGATGGAACTAAGAACGACAGTAGAATCTCTAAGAAGAACATCACGTTAATGAAGATAACCGAAGAAAGCCCCGTTACCATTTGTTCTGCAGAGAAGAGAATGGTATCGGTGATCATACCGCGGTCCATCACCACTACGATACCACGTGCAATACCTATGATAAGCGCAACACCAAGTAGGTCACGGGCACCATCAATAAAGCTGGTGGTAAACTCTTCTTCGCTCATACGAGCCACAATACCGACGATGATGGTTGCTGCTAAGAACATTGCAGAGATCTCTGCCATCCACCACCCAGCAACGGATACACCGTAAATCATTACCGCGAATGAACCACCAAAAATGGTCAGAATCAGTTTACGAGTTGCGGTGAATTCCAGTTTTTCGCCACTTGCGTTGCCAAGGAAGTGCGCTTTGTTCTCTTCGTATTTGTCGTACACAATGGATTTGCTTGGATCGGCTTGAACCATTCTTGCGTAGCGCATCACGTAGGCGACACAGATACCCCAACCAATAATCAACATCGCAATACGCAACACGATACCGTCGGTAAATGGAATGCCAGAGGCGTTGGCAGCGATCACGGTTGCGAATGGGTTAATGGTTGAACCTAGCACCCCAATCCCTGCGCCAAGTAGTACCGTCGCAGCAGCCACCAGAGGGTCAAAGCGAGCAGCCATCATTACAGGCACCAACAATGTATAGAATGGTAGTGATTCTTCCGCCATGCCGTAGACAGTACCGCCTGCGGCGAACAGTGCCATCAGTATTGGTATCATCAACTCTTCTCGCCCTTCT
>NZ_JBFRTN010000025.1:89593-90479 GCF_041474095.1 Vibrio sp. 10N.222.54.A3 | reverse complement strand
CAACTCTTCTCGCCCTTCTAATCGGGCGGTAACGCGTTCGATACCGGCATCAATCGCCCCCGTCTTAGTTACTAGTCCTAAGAAGCCACCAATGATTAGGATGAACAGCGAAACGTCGATTGCCGCAGCTTCATAGCTATTGTGGTCGTAGAAGCCGTCAATAGGCGCTAGCAGTACGTCAATCACGCCTTGAGGGTTACCTTCTACCGCTTGATAGGTTCCGGTTACGGGTATTTCTCGGCCTAGCTCTTCATTCATTGCTCGGTCGTATTGGCCTGCTGGAACAATCCAGGTAAGCAGAGCGACGAACGCTATCAGAATAAATAGAATGGTGTAGGCAGAAGGGAATTTAAAGTTGGCAAAGAAGCCGCCCTTTTTTTTCTCGCTTGGTATCGTTTGAGTTGTCATGGCTATCTCCTTACATCATCTTAAATAGAAGTGATGTGAATTAGCGACTAATGATTTATAGATTGTAAATACACGGACACTTATAAAGCACTCAACGATATAAAGTTGCTGACTTTAAATTAAGGTTTTTTATATTTACTAATCCAAATGAAGTTAGATTTAATTTAGCTGCGGTTATTTTATTCCTTACTTTGGTATTTAAGTTTGGTGCTGTTCACAAAAATAATGGCTAATGAATGGGCTGAAAAATGGCAGGAAATCGCCTAGGTTTTTTGGTTAGTTAGCTTGGATTAATATTCGTTGTGGATTAACTAGAAGTGGGAGGAGATTGATTTGATAGGTGTTGTTTATGATCGGTTTGAATAATCTTGGAATTTTATTCAAACTTTATTTTTAGGCGGTTTTTAAAGTTTATAATGGTTATTTGATGCGTATCAAATAACACATTGAGTAGAAAACAAAAAAGGAAGCCGAAGCT
>NZ_JBFRTN010000025.1:0-88945 GCF_041474095.1 Vibrio sp. 10N.222.54.A3 | reverse complement strand
AAAAAAGGAAGCCGAAGCTTCCTTTTAAATGTTCAATCACCAGCGAATGTTAGATAAACAGACCGCCGAATGCGAAGCCTAGTGCTACCGCAGTACTGATTGTTACCACACCTGGAGTGAAGAATGGGTGGTTGAATACGTAGTTACCGATACGCGTTGAGCCTGTATCATCCATCTCAACCGCTGCCAGTAGCGTAGGATAAGTTGGAAGTACGAACAGCGCACTTACCGCAGCAAAAGAAGCAACGGCTGTTAGTGGTGCTACGCCAATCGCTAGTGCTGCAGGCATCAGTGCAACCGTTGTTGCGCCTTGAGAGTAAAGCAGCATAGAAGCGAAGAACAGAACAAGAGCCAGCATCCATGGGTAGTCAGCCAGTAGAGCGCCTGCTACGTCTTTGATTTCAGCTACGTGTGCGTTTACAAATGTTGAACCTAACCAAGCCACACCAAGTACACATACACATGCCGTCATACCAGAGCGGAACGTTGGCGCAGAAGAAATCTTCGCCGCATCAATCTTAGTGAACATCACGATAGCCGCTGCTGCTGCCAGCATCACAGACATGATCGCTTCGTTACGGCCCAGAGCTGGGTTTTCAATTAGGCCAACAGAGCTAGAGATAGCCGCTGCGTAACAAACCACGAAACCAATCGCTGCTAGGAAGATGTACGTTGCTTTCTTCGCTGTAGGTAGAATTTCGCGTTTCTCTTCTGTCGCCAGTTTGATTAGGCCTTTCTCTAGACGCTCTTGGTAAACAGGATCGTCTTTAAGTTCGCTACCCATGTAGTTAGCAACAACTGCACCCACCATACAAGCGATGAAGGTTGTTGGGATACAAACCATCAATAGCGTTAGGTAATCAACACCAAATGGTGCCAGCATTGCTGCAAAAGCCACAACTGCAGCCGAGATTGGCGAAGCGGTGATAGCAATTTGAGAAGCGACAACTGCGATAGACAGTGGACGAGAAGGACGAACGCCTTGGCCTTTCGCTACTTCTGCAATAACAGGAAGCGTAGAGAATGCTGTGTGACCAGTACCCGCCATTAATGTCATTACAAAGGTCACAATCGGCGCGTAAAAGGTGATGCGTTCAGGGTGTTTACGCAAAAAGTTTTCGGCAATTTGTACCAACCAGTCCATACCGCCAGCAACCTGCATTGCAGCAATTGCGGTGATAACTGACATGATGATCAAGATTACGTCGATCGGGATGAAAGATTGGCTTGTTGGAACGCCAAGAATAAGTGAAAGGGCAATAACACCAGCACCACCGGCAAAACCAATACCGATACCGCCAATTCTGGCCCCCAAAAAGATAAAGAGCAGGACGACAAACAGTTCTACTGCAATCATAAGTAACACCTCATTTAGATTTTATTATGTGAACATTCGCCGCTGGAATGTTCACATAATAGTTCTATGGTTTAGATTCAATTTGGCAAAAGCGCAACCAACGGAAATCCACAAAATAATCATGGTTAACCGTATTGGGGCCTAAAAAAGGGCTCCGTTTGGAGCCCTTTCTCGCTAACTTTATTCGTAGCGCTTCGCTTTATACTGAGGATGCATCAAATTTTCAACAGAGAAAATGTCATCAAGTTCTTCTTCGGTTAATAAACCGCGCTCTAGAACCACATCACGCACGCTCTTACCTGTCTCAGCACAGATCTTACCAACAATGTCACCCTCGTGGTGGCCAATGTATGGGTTTAGATAAGTAACGATACCGATAGAGTTAAATACGTGAGATTCACACACTTCTTTGTTTACAGTAATGCCGTCTACACACTTGTCGCGTAGGTTCACACAAGCGTTTGTTAGGATGTCTAGAGACTCAAACATGCTTTGTGCAATAACGGGTTCCATTACGTTCAGTTGCAGTTGACCACCTTCTGCAGCGAAAGAAACCGTGTTGTCGTTACCTAGAACTTTAAAGCAAACTTGGTTTACTACTTCTGGCACAACTGGGTTTACTTTAGCAGGCATGATTGAAGAACCGGCTTGCAGTTCAGGTAGGTTTAGCTCGTTCAGACCAGTACGAGGGCCAGAAGAAAGCAGACGCAAATCGTTACAAATTTTAGACAGTTTCACAGCTAGACGCTTAAGTGCGCCGTGCGTCATTACGTATGCGCCACAGTCAGATGTTGCTTCGATTAAATCTTCAGCCGCTACACACTCTAGGCCTGTTACTTCTGCTAGGTGTTTAACTGCTAGGCCTTGATAGCCCGGTGCTGCGTTCAGACCTGTACCGATAGCCGTTGCGCCTAGGTTTACTTCAAGCAGTAGTTTTGAAGTGTATTCTAGGTTTTTGATTTCTTCATTGATGGTTACAGCCCAAGCGTGGAACTCTTGGCCAACCGTCATTGGAACTGCGTCTTGAAGCTGAGTACGACCCATCTTCAAAATCGTGTTGAATTCTTGGCTCTTAAGCTCGAATGCGCCTTTTAGGTATTCGATCGCATCAATCAGTTTACGAACGCTGTTGTAAACAGAGATACGGAAGCCAGTTGGGTAAGCACAGTTTGTAGATTGGCTGCGGTTTACATGGTCGTTCGGGTTGATGAACTCGTATTGGCCTTTTTCTTTGCCCATAAGTTCAAGAGCCACGTTCGCAACAACTTCGTTTGCGTTCATGTTTACAGAAGTACCAGCACCACCTTGGAAAACGTCCGATGGGAACTGATCCATGCACTTACCCGTGTCTAGAATTAGGTCACAAGCTTGGATGATGTATTTAGCCACTTCGCTTGGAATTACACCTAACTCTTTGTTTGCTAAAGCCGCTGCTTTCTTAGTCATCACCATACCGCGAACGAATTCAGGTACATCTGAGATCGTTACATTTGAGATGTTGAAGTTTTCAACTGCGCGTAGAGTGTGGATGCCGTAGTAAGCATCAGCCGGAACATGACGTTGACCTAATAGATCTTCTTCGAGACGAGTAGCTTGAGGAGCTTCAACTTGAGCTTCTGATTGAGTAGCCATAACAGGATCCTTAGAGAATTATTCTGATTATATAGTTAGTTATTAGCCTATTCTGTGTGCAAATACTCCGTTCGCTAGAATATTGGGCTGATAAATCCGTCCTGACTTATGTGGCACATGATACTGTACTTAGCGCATAAAAATATTAAGTGGATCACCTTTTTCGGTTTTGTTTCGTCAATATTTTGCAAAGTTATTCTTGGTCAATAAACACGCTTATTTACAGGATAAATTTGAGATTGTTAGGGCTTTCAGCGTAAACTGCAAGTAACAAAGGAGGGCGTGTGTTTCCTATCTTATTATTACTATTTATCTTCGTACCCATCATTGAGATTGGGCTATTTATTCAAGTTGGTGGCTTCTTAGGATTGTGGCCAACTATTGCGTTGGTTTTGATCACTGCATTTGTGGGTGCATCGCTGGTTCGTAGCCAAGGCATTCAGACACTTATGTCTGTGCAAGGTCGCTTGCAACAAGGCGAAATGCCAGCACAACAGATTCTTGAAGGCGTGATGCTTGCAGTTGCCGGTGTATTGCTGCTGACTCCGGGTTTTATGACGGACGCACTCGGTATGTTGGTATTATTGCCAGCACCAAGAGCGATGATTGCCAAGAAAATGATGGAAAAAATGGTGGTGACCAACATGTCTGGTGGTTTCCATGCCGGTGGACAAGCTGGTTTTGGCCAGAGCCCATTTGGACAAGACCCATTCAATCGCGATCCATCTGACCAATCAAAAGACGGCAACACCTTTGAAGGTGAGTTTGAGAAGAAAGACGACGACAACGATCGTAACCGCTTAAACTAATTAATTTTTTCTCTCTTTATAAAGAGGGAAAACAGAAAAGGCTCTTACCTTTATCCTTCGCAAGAAAGTGATAATGGTAAGAGCCTTTTTTATTGTCTGTCGCTAGCTGTTACTTACTGTTTACTATCGATAACAGATAACAGATAACAGATAACAGATAACAGATAACAGATAAAAGATAAGCTTGAGTGTTCGGTTATACCGCGCCTTCAAAACCCATTTGTCGCCATGCTTCAAAAGCAATGATTGCCACTGCGTTAGACAGGTTCAGGCTGCGCGCGTCTGGCATCATTGGAATACGAATGCGTTGTTCCATTGGCATACTTTCGATGAATTCAGCAGGCAGCCCGCGAGTCTCTGGGCCAAACATCAACACATCACCTTGTTGGAATTTTGCATCAACGTGGTGACCTGTCGTTTTAGTGGTGCAGGCAAAGATGCGGAAGTCACCCTCGCGTTCATTCTCAAGATACTCAAGGAAAGCTTCTAGGTTCTTGTGACGCTTAACTCGCGCAAGGTCGTGGTAATCCAAGCCAGCACGACGAACCTTCTTCTCTTCAAAATCAAAGCCAAGCGGTTCAATCAGGTGCAGGTTTGCGCCGCAGTTAGCACATAGGCGGATGATGTTACCCGTATTGGGTGCAATTTCTGGTTCGTATAGAGCGATATCAAACATGTTGGTTCACAAGAGTAATCAAAGATAGCCCGAGTATACGGTGGCAAGCTGAGTGAGTACAGTTCACCACCATTCGCTTACGCTTTATTCGCGAGTGCTTGTGCGTAGTTTTCAGCAACCGCCTTCCAATTCACCACATTCCACCATGCGTTGATGTAATCAGGACGACGGTTTTGGTAGCTGATGTAGTAGGCGTGTTCCCAAACATCGAGCGCAAGAATCGGTTCGCCATCACTGACAACGGTATCCATCCACGGATTATCTTGGTTCGAGGTTGAGATGATCTTCAGTTGCCCTTGCTCTACCACTAGCCAAGCAAAGCCGGAGCCAAAGGTATTGATCGCCGCTTGGGCGAACTGATCTTGGAATGTCTCGAAATCACCGAAGGTACTCTTGATAGCCTCACCAAGCTCGCCCGTAGGTTCACCACCGCCGTCTCGCGACATGCAGTTCCAGTACAAGATATGGTTGTAGTAGCCGCCACCATTGTTGCGCACGGCAGGGCTGTGCTGTGAGATATTAGCGAAGATCTCAGTCAGAGATTGCTGTTCTAGTTCGCTGCCAGACACCGCCGCAACAAACTTATCGTAGTAGGTTCTATGGTGCTTGCTGTAATGCACTTCCATCGTTTTAGCATCAATGTAAGGTTCTAGGGCATCGTAAGCGTAGGGTAGTTCAGGGAAAGTGTGCGACATGGTAAATCCTCCATAATTAGAGGATTCACCATAATGATAATAGCAATCATTATCAACTGCGATCTTTGTAGGGGTATTACACCGGTAAGATAGGCAGGGTGATTTCGAGTTGTAATCCACCGAGCTGGCTGCGGGTTGCGGTGATGGTTCCGCTGTGTTGGCGAATCGCACTTTCAGTAATGGTTAATCCAAGCCCTGTGCCGCCAGAGTTTCTGTCACGCGCTGTTGAGACACGGTAAAAAGGTCTGAAGATAGAATCGAGTTCATCCTCTGGAACACCATCACCATTATCATTGACGCAAATTGTTAGCTGATCTTGAACCACATGGAACTGTACATCCACTTGGTCTTTACCGTAGTAGATGGCATTGCGTGTAATGTTGTCTAGCGCACTCATCAGCAGTTTAGGGTTCCCCGAAATAGAGCGTTCTGGGATCTCCGAGAACGTCAGTTGTTTGCCCATCTGTTCGGCTTCAAACTCTGCGTCTTTTAAGATCTCTTCCCATAGGCTCGAGATAGGCTGAACCTCACGAGTAATATGGCTGTCGACCTGCATACGAGATAGCGTCAGCAGCTCACTGATCATCTGTTCCAAACGCTGTGCTTCGGTATCAATGCGTTCTAACTCTTGGCTCTCGCCTTGTTTACGAATTGCCAGTGCATTGGCCATGCGAAGACGTGTCAGTGGCGAGCGGAGCTCGTGTGAGATATCAGAGAGCAGGCGTTGTTGCCCCGAAATCATCTGGTTTACCGCTTCTACCATCTGGTTAAAGCTTTCACCAGCTTGTCTGAACTCTGAAGTACCTTTTTCGAGTGTTGGATCGACCTCGAATTGACCTTTCGCCACGCGTTGTGCCGCGCGTTCTAGCCTGCGAGCGGGTTGACTCAGTGCCCAAGCTAACCAAAGTAATAGCGGGGTACTCGCCAACATCACGGCAAGCAATAGCTGCAGAGGTCTATCAAACAGGCGCAGTAAGAATGGCGGTGGTTGGTTCCACTTCACTCCGGCATACATCAGCAACTCTTCACCAGCGAGAGTAATTGGCACTGGCCCTGCGACCATGTAGTGTCCGTAGAGTTTTTGCTTCGGTATGTCAGGGTTATCAATCGAGGTAACAAAGTTACGAATCGCCTTTAGCTTATAGTCTGAATGCCTTTTCGAGGTAAGGACTGCGCCCTCAAGATCGGTCAGGTAGATGCGAGCTCTAGAATCCTTGCGGCTGCGTGGCGCCTCCAGTTGGAAGACAATCTTGCCCAGATTAGGTTCTTTGGCGTAGCGTTTCTCTGTGATTTTAGCGATACGCTCGAGTTTATCGAGGTGATCTGCGGGCACATCTCGCGCGACTCGAGGGTCTAAATGGGGAAGTGACAGCACCGACAAAAGCACCAGTAACATGGTGAACCAAAAGATAGCAAAGATACGTCCATATAAGCTGGTGATTTTAGGTATACGCATTAATCTTCCTCTACCAATAAGTAGCCACGGCCTCGTAAGGTTTTGATACGTGATTTGCCGTCAGTGCGCTCAGGAATCTTCTTACGTAGATTAGAGATGTGCATGTCTATCGCGCGGTCAAACGCTGCGAGCCTTTTACCCAGCACATCCAAACTCAATGCTTCTTTGGTGATCACTTGCCCTGGGTTTTGGATAAGGTGACTCAGTAGGGCGAACTCGGTTGTGGTGAGGTCGATGAGCTCCCCATTGCAGTAGGCTTCTTGTTTGCCCGGGAAGACTTCGATGTCTTGATATTGAACTCTATCACTGGCCGCCTTAGGTGCGGTGTTGGTTTGAGTACGACGCAAGATAGCTCGAATACGAGCTAACAACTCTCGGTCACTGAAAGGTTTAGGCAGGTAATCATCCGCGCCAAGTTCAAGACCAATCACACGGTCGATCTCTTCGCCTTTTGCGGTCAGCATCAGCACTGGTGTTTCCCAATTTTCTCTCAGTTTCTTTAGTGTTTCCATGCCATTAAGACGCGGCATCATCACATCCAAAAGAATCAGGTCAATCTCATCATTGATAGCTTCCAGCCCTGCATAGCCATCATTGGCTTCGGAAACAGTGAAGCCCTCAAAGCTCAGAATGTCTTTGAGTAAGCTGGTTAACTCGGTGTCGTCATCAATAAGAAGAATGTTCGCCATTGGGAAGCCTTAATTGGTTATTTACAGGTTAATAATACTGCTAATTATTCGTCAACTTTCACTCTTTACGATTCTTTACGCTTTCTAAACGTCACTTTACGAGGGAAAGACTAATCTATATCTAAGCGCTGAGAAACAGACGCAACACATGACTTATTATACCGAATTGAGGCAACAATTATGAAAATGACTAAGAAACTTGTACTAGCAGCTGCGGCACTTCCACTAATGTTAGGTACAGCAAGCGCGTTCGCATATGGCGGCGGCGATAAAGGCGACCACAAAGGCATGCACGGTAAATGTGGTGGCTTCGATAAGAAAGTGATGCGTCAACTAGACCTGACTGATGCACAAAAAACAGAATTGAAAGAGATGCGCGAAGCGAACCGCGCTGAGATGAAAGAAAAACACGCTGGCAATAAAGCCGATAAAATGGCGAAAATGAAAGCGCACCAAGAAAAAGTTCAAGCATTGGTACTGGCTGACAACTTTGACGAAGCAGCAGCAAACGACCTAGCAAGCCAAATGGTTGAGAAGCAAACTGAGCGTCGCGTAGCAATGCTTAAGAAGCAACACGAAATGATGAGCGTACTAACGGCTGAGCAAAAGACTCAACTGAAAGAAATCCAACAAGAGCGCATGACTAAGTGTGCTGACAAAATGGAAAAACGCATGAACAAAGACAAGTAATTCATTGCTTGAGAAATCAGCGTTGAATGAAAGTGTTTAGAAAGAAGCGGCCGAGTGTCGCTTTTTTTGATCCTTAAAAATGAATGTTTTACATCATGGCTGTCATATTCAATTGGTGGTTTGCAGGTTATACTTTGTGCTATCAGTCACTTTATAGCCAAGTTATGAAACAAGAATACGCACGTTTAGTTACGCTCGCCGCTTGGGCAGCCACAACCATCGCCACTATTTTATTGATAGTGAAAGTCGCAGCTTGGTGGGTGACAGGTTCCGTGAGTCTGCTGGCTTCCGTCGTGGATTCAATGCTGGATATCGCGGCCTCTGTCGTTAACCTTATCGTGGTTCGTTACTCTCTGCAGCCTGCCGACAAAGAGCACACCTTTGGTCATGGTAAGGCTGAATCTCTATCTGCATTAGCGCAGGCAATGTTTATTTCAGGCTCTGCATGTTTCCTTATTCTCAATGGTATTGAGCGCTTCTTCCGACCTCATGAACTGAATTCTCCAGAGATTGGTATCTATGTTAGCTTATTTGCGATGGTGATGACCTTCGGTTTGGTTCGATTCCAAAAGCATGTGGTCAACAAAACAGGCAGCCAAGCTATTGCGGCCGACTCTCTGCACTATCAATCAGACCTTTATATGAACGCCGCGATTATGCTGGCACTGGCATTGAGTTGGTTTGGGCTTGGCCAAGCGGACTCTGTATTTGCGGTGGGTATAGGTATCTACATTCTGTACAGCGCTTATCAAATGGCGATGGAAGCGGTTCAGTCTCTGCTTGATCATAAGCTGCCAGATGATGAGCTGAAACAGATTAAAGAGACATCATTGAGCGTGGAAGGCGTGTTGGGTGTGCATCAATTACGAACACGTCGTTCGGGGCCAATTCGCTTCATTCAACTGCATCTAGAATTGGAAGATAATATCCCACTTATTGAAGCGCATCGCATTTCTGACGAAGTAGAGGCTAAGCTTATCTCCGTGTTCCCTGATGCTGATGTATTAATTCACCAAGACCCGTATTCGGTGGTATTTGGACCAGAGAAGCAGCAGAAATTCCACTCGTGGTAATGCGTGCTAAAAATCAGCGGGCAAATGGTAAGTGGGTGGCTTTTGAACTAAAGTGAGTAAAAATTATTAACTGTTAGGTGATTCAAAAACCACCTTAGTAACAATTAATGTTGATTCTGATGTGAATCAACAAAGTTATTGAGTAAAACTGTAATACTCTTACAGAAGTAGAAATGTTACATAATTTTACGCGATTTGAGTGCTATTCCTGTTGAGGAAATGTAACATAACGCACAAATATAGATTTAAAATCTTGTTGATATACAATCAGCAAGAACAAGAATTGAATAATAGATTCCCAAAAATCGAGGGTGAGCATGATTAAGAAGATCGGTGTTTTGACCAGTGGTGGTGACGCTCCAGGTATGAACGCAGCAGTTCGCGGCGTTGTTCGTACTGCGTTATCAGTTGGCATTGAAGTTTACGGTATTTACGATGGCTACCAAGGCCTTGTTGAAGACCGTATCGAAAAGCTTGACCGTTCAAGCGTATCTGACGTGATCAACCGTGGTGGTACTTTCTTAGGTTCTGCACGTTTCCCTGAATTTAAAGACGTTGCTGTTCGTGAGAAAGGCATTGAGAACCTTAAGAAGCACGGTATCGAAGCACTTGTTGTTATCGGTGGTGACGGTTCTTACATGGGTGCTAAGAAGCTGACTGAAATGGGTTACCCATGTATCGGTCTTCCAGGCACAATCGATAACGATATCGCGGGTACTGACTACACAATCGGTTACCTAACAGCGCTTAACACTGTTATTGATTCAATTGACCGTCTACGTGACACGTCTTCTTCTCACCAACGTATTTCTATTGTTGAAATCATGGGCCGTCACTGTGGTGATCTTACGCTTATGTCAGCAATCGCGGGTGGTTGTGAGTACATCATTACTCCAGAGACTGGCCTAGATAAAGAACAGCTTATCAGCAACATCCAAGATGGCATTGCGAAAGGTAAGAAGCACGCAATCATCGCTCTAACTGAGCTAATGATGGATGCTAACGAACTGGCTAAAGAGATTGAATCTTCAACAGGTCGTGAAACTCGTGCAACGGTTCTTGGCCACATCCAACGTGGTGGTCGTCCTACTGCATTTGACCGTGTATTGGCTTCTCGCATGGGTAACTACGCTGTTCACCTTCTTCAAGAAGGTCACGGTGGTCGTTGTGTGGGTATCGAGAAAGAAGAACTTGTTCACCACGACATCATCGATTGTATCGAGAACATGCAGAACCCAGACCGTTCTGAGCTGTTCCGCGTTGCAGAAGAGTTGTTCTAAGCCACGCTTAGCGTTCGCTTAAAGAATTTAAAAACCGCTGATTGTTCAGCGGTTTTTTTGTGCCTGCCGTTTGAGGTTTCTGGAATGACAGGCAACAAAAAAGGCCAACCTAAGTTGACCTTTCATCTAATCTAAACGGTGAGGTTTAAATTAAGCTTTTGCTTCAGCTGCTGCTTTAGCGATAGCTGCGAAGCTTTTCGCGTCTAGAGCTGCGCCGCCAACTAGAGCACCGTCGATGTCTGGTTGTGCGAAGTAAGCTGCTGCGTTTTCTGGCTTAACAGAACCGCCGTATTGGATAACAACTTTCTTAGCAACTTCTTCAGATTTCTCTGCGATGTGTGCACGGATTTGAGCGTGGATGCGTTGTGCATCTTCAGCTGTAGCTGCTTTACCAGTACCGATAGCCCAGATTGGTTCGTAAGCGATGATAGCGCCTTCAAGAGCTTCAACACCTTGAGTGTTGATAACAGCGTCAAGTTGACGAGCACATACTGCAACAGTTTCGCCTGCTTCGTTTTGTGCTTCAGATTCACCGATACAAAGAACTGGAGTTAGGCCGTTCTCTTTTAGGAATGCGAATTTCTTAGCTACGAACTCATCTGATTCGTTGTGGTATTCACGACGCTCAGAGTGACCGATGATGATGTGAGATGCGCCGAACTCTTTAAGCATTGCTGGAGACATGTCGCCAGTGAATGCACCGCTGTTGTTTAGGTCAGAGTTTTGAGCACCTAGGATGATCGCGCTGCCCGCTTCAGTAAGCGTACGCTCTGCTAGATCAACGAAAAGTGCTGGTGGAGCAACTGCTACGTCTACGCCTGTTACGCCTTCAAGTTCAGCGTTAAGACCGTTTAGTAGATCAACAACCATTTCTTTGCTGCCGTTTAGTTTCCAGTTACCCATAACTACAGGATGACGCATAGGAATATCTCCAAAGTATTTAAATAAATCGAATGTAAAAAAGTAAACTTTATTACGAAATAATATAACAGATTAATATCAACAGATCATGACTGTGGTCATGACTTTCTTGGATCTTACTCAATGGTCAGAGTAGATTTTGAGCATATATCAGTGATCCGGCAGACAGAATAATAGCTAACTTCTCGGATTTTTCATCGTTAGTTGTTATTAAGGGACAAACGATTGCGTTAACAACAGGAAGTAACAATGCCGAATCTAGTTCTAGAGTACTCCAATTCAGTGGATGAGCGAGTAAATATCCAAGGCTTACTGGAAGATCTCCACCAAGTCGCTCTCACATGTGGCTTGTTTGATGTGCCATCAGTGAAATCTCGTTCACTGCGTTGCCATAATTGGTTGGTCGGTGATGAGGAAGATAGTGTAGACTTTATTCATATCAGCTTTGAGTTACTTTCGGGACGAACGGAAGAGCAAAAGCGAGAATTGTCACGATCGTTAATGCAGATCCTGCAAGAACAAGCGAGTCATGTAAGAAGCTTAACGGTGAATATTCGTGATATGGATAAAAGTTGCTTTCAAAAAGTAATAAACTAACCATTGCTGCTGACTTTTAGCGGCGTATAAATTTGAGTATTTAAGATGTCGATGAAAGAATTACTGCTCTCTTTCAAGGGGAGAATTGGTCGTAAGACTTACTGGATTTGGAATGTTTTCTACTACATAGCGATTACCGGTTTTGCTTCAGGTATCTCTGTGTTGTTCCCTGCTTACTCTTATATCCTGCTACCAATCATCCTATTGATGCTTGTGATCCCAGACCTTGCGGTAACCGCTAAGCGCTGGCACGACCGCAATAAGTCTAATTACTGGCTACTATTGAATGTGCCATTAGTATTGGGTCGTTTAGCTTCGCCAATGGTTGCAACGACGACAGAGCCGGTATCGCCAATTCATATGGCGGCAACCGTCGCGGCATTAGTGTGTGGTTTCTGGATTCTGATTGAGTGTGGTTTGTTGAAAGGTACAGAAGGCCGTAATGACTACGGCGAAGACCCATGTAAATATTGAACAGCGAACCAATAAGAAGGGGGCATTACGCTCCCTTTTTCTTTTTAGTGCTTTGCTAATTTCAGTACATTTTAGGTTCGGTATTCGGCTTAAAAGGCACGACATTTTCAGGCAGAGATTCTTCAAAGCCGCAGCGCCCTTCGAGTGCATCTTGGAACTTACAGACCTGACAGCGCAGCTCTTGCATGAGTACGACATTGGCGTGGTGTGGGTTTTTACAACGGCTAACCACTAAGTCGATGTGACTTTGCTGCGCACGAAGTCGGTCTTGCATCACGTCTGAAGCCGAACAAATCATCTGTTCGCACATCTCGTGTTTGAATTGATTGAATGCTTTCGGGTCGCTTTTCGCGAGTTGGACAAGTTCATCAAAGGGTGGCAGTTTTTGAGCGGGTTGTGGATGCGCCATCATTCCTTCCTTAGCATTAAGCGTGTTTCATATGCTCTAAGCTTAAGAAAGAAATCTGTACAAATTTTAATCTATTTGTATTTTCTCAATATTGAGACGGTATTAGCCGATTACCTTTGCAATCAAAGGGCGGGTGTTAAGGTGTAAGTGCAGCGTCGTTCGCCAGCAATGATGTGCTCTGTACGGCTCACGTGACACTCATCTTTTAGTAACTCAGTAAACACGTTGAGCTCAGATTGGCACAGGCTAGGGCAGCGAGTTGCAGCCTTACAGATAGGGCAGTGGTTCTCAATCAAGATGTAGTGATCATCATGCTCTTGAAGCTCAGCCATGTAGCCTTCGTCTTCACGAAGCTGGGTGAGTTTTTTAAGCTTGCTGATGAGTGAATCACAGCCAGACAGCGCAGTTTGATACTGCTTAAGAGTGTGTTGTTCACGCTCGGCAGCAACCTTAGCCAGCCCTTCTTTACCAAATAGATTCTCGACAGCATCAATCACTTGAATGGTGAGTTCACCATGTCGGTCTGAAAATTGGTTATGACCTTGTTGAGTCAGGGACCAGTGGCGAGTCGGGCGACCCACTTTCACTTTCACATCATGAAACGCAAGAATACCGTCATCTTCCAGGCTTTGCAGATGTTGCCTTGCCCCCATTGTCGTCATGCCAAATTCTTCTGACAGTTGTTTCGCGGTTACCGCGCCTTGACGCTTAATGGTCTGTAAGATTCTGTCGCTTGTTTTCATACTATCCCTACCTAATGAACCTTACTATTATGAGGCAAGGTGTTTATAAAGCAAACCATTTACTATATTGATGATAATTTACTCTATAGATAGCGTTTTACTCTATTGGCTGCCATGGTCAGATTCTGGTGCGCTAATAAAACAAAAGGCTGATACTAGGTATCAGCCTTGGAATATTCTGTTTCACCGAATTTAGGCTTACAGGATATGACCTACTACTTCTGGATCTTTACGCTCTAGGTAGTGGATAGATTTGATGCGGCGAATTGTACGGCAGCGGCCACGGATAAGCAGGGTTTCTGTGGTTGCGATATTACCTTGACGAGAAATACCTTCTAGCAAGTCACCCTTAGTGATGCCTGTTGCTGAGAATACAACGTTGTCGCTGCGTGCCATGTCTTCCATCTTCAATACGATACCCGCCGTTACGCCCATTTCTGCGCAGCGCTCAAGTTCAAGTTCACCGTGCTTGCGGTTCTCTTCTGTGTCGCCTTTCACTTCGTGGCGAGGTAGAAGACGACCGTGCATGTCGCCGTCGAGTGCGCGAATTACCGCCGCCGAGACCACACCTTCAGGTGCGCCGCCGATGCAGTACATGACGTCTACTTCACTGTCTGGCATACAGGTTAAGATAGAAGCCGCAACATCACCGTCTGGCACAGCAAATACACGAACGCCCATTGCTTGCATGTCGGCGATGACTTGATCATGACGAGGCTTAGCAAGCGTGGTTACGACTAGAGTATCAAGTGTTTTACCTAGTGCTTTAGCGATGTTTTCTAGGTTTTCTGTTAGTGGCAGTTCTAGGTCAATCACGCCTTTAGCGCCAGGGCCAACAACCAACTTTTCCATGTACATATCAGGCGCTTTAAGGAAGCTGCCTTTTTCGCCCGCAGCCAATACAGCCAATGCATTTGATTGGCCCATTGCTGTCATGCGTGTCCCTTCAATTGGGTCAACTGCGATGTCGACAGCGTCGCCGCCCACACCTACGTTTTCGCCGATGTATAGCATAGGTGCATCATCGATTTCACCTTCGCCGATAACAATCTCACCGCTAATTTCGGTTTTGTTTAATAGGCTACGCATTACTTCTACAGCAGCGCCATCTGCAGCGTTTTTATCGCCACGGCCAAGCCACTTGTAACCAGCTAGTGCTGCACCTTCTGTGACACGAGAGAATGACATTGCTAAATCGCGTTTCATGCGGACTCCAAAATTTTCAAAGGGGGAATAGAAATTTCGCGGCGAATTTTACCATATCCAAAAGGAAACGTTTGCCTTTTTGTTTTTTGGAGATTGCTCTCGATCAATTCGCAGTGGAAAACAGTTATTATTCATCAAAATAATCGGTTTGCCGTTGTGGCGGTAATCGTTCACGTCAATATTCGGTAAAAAGTGCTGTTTTTTTCATCGAATGGCGCAAAATATCGAATATATTGAGTGTTTATCCTTGCTCTGCTGAGTAGAATGGGGAAATAAGTGGAGTGAACCTTCACCATCAAACGGATAACTTAAAGGTAGGCCAGAATGTCTTTTGAAGTACTAGAGCAGCTAGAAGCAAAAATTCAAACAGCAGTAGATACAATTGCACTTCTTCAAATGGAAGTGGAAGAGCTTAAAGAAGAGAAACAAGCACTAGCAACAGAAGCTGGTGAGCTTAAAGCAAGCCGTCACGAGCTAGAGCAAAAAACTCAGCAAATGCAGGAAGAGCATTCAGCATGGCAAGATCGCATCCGTAACCTTCTTGGTAAAATGGATGAAGTAGAGTAATCGACTCTTCAGATTTAAAAAAACGCCCGCTACTCAGTAGCGGGCGTTTTTGTTTGTGTTCTTATGATTTGTTTTATTATTTGAAGCTGAGTGAGAGTTACTCGACGTCTTCTTCCTCGACATCCAAATCGAGTTCTACATCTAGAGGTTCGGCAGAAAGAATGATGCCAGTGTTGTCTGCGTAGAGGTAATCTTCAGGTAAGAAGGTCACGCTGCCAAAGTTCACTGGAACGTCTAATTCACCGACACCTTCTTGGCTCGCACCAACAGGGATAGAAGCCAAGGCTTGGATACCTAGGTTCATGTCTTCAAGCTCATCGACTTCACGAACGCACCCGTAAACCACAATCCCTTCCCACTCATTGTCTTCGGCAAGTAGGGCTATCTCAGCATCGATCAGCGCTTTACGTAGTGAGCCGCCCCCATCGATTAACAACACACGCCCCAGACCGTCTTGCTCTAGTACAGAGCGAATCAAAGCGTTGTCTTCAAAACACTTTAATGTCGTGATCTGTCCTGCGAAGGATGCACGTCCACCGAAGTTGCTGAACATTGGCTCCACGACATCAACTTGATCCAAATATATGTCGCACAGTGCTGAAGTGTTGTATTCCATTAGTATACCTTTTGAACAATGAGCTTACTTTGAGTATATCGGCGCTTGATCCCTTTGCAATGATTAGTCTCATTTAACTCAATAGAGTTTGAGCTACGACAACCCCTGCAAACAATAGGTTAGTGACCAGTGAGCATTTCACAATCACGGGCATCATTGGTGCAATTTGCGCTGGCTTTTCGGTTTCCCAAACGGCTTTGCCATGCTTGTAAACAATAATAATGCTCAGCAAAAACGGCAGGCTGATCCAGACCGGCTTTTCTTGAATAAGCAGGTAGATAGCGAAAGACGCAAGGGCGAGGCCAAGCAGAGCAAAATGATAGTGTTTGGCTTTGCGTTGTCCTAGGCGAACCGCCATGGTGCGCTTACCACATTCGCTGTCGTTTTCGATATCACGCATGTTGTTGATATTGAGTACCGCAACCGCCATCAAGCCACAGCCCAATGCCGGAAGGAATAGGTTTGGTTCAACATGGCCAGTGTGCAAGAAGTAAGTCCCTGAAACACCTAATAAACCGAAGAAGATAAATACCGATAAGTCGCCAAGGCCAATATAGCCATAAGGCTTATTACCGACGGTATAAGCGATGGCAGCAACAATGGCTAATATGCCTAACGCAATGAAAGATAAGATACTTTCAATCGAGGTTAAGGCATGAAAAATAAGAATCAGCCCAGCGACCATAGTAAACACGATGTTGAGGATGATCGCTTGCTTCATGGTTTTCGCTGTTACCGCGCCAGATTGCATGGCACGTGTTGGCCCCAGACGATTTTCGTTGTCTGTGCCTTTTACGGCGTCGCCATAGTCATTGGCTAGGTTCGATAAAATCTGTAATAGGGTGGCGGTTAAAAATGCCAGTAGGGCTATCGATAAAGAAAACTGACCACCGGCGAACGCTAAACTACTTCCTGTAAGAATAGAGACAAGTGCGAGAGGCAGAGTTTTTGGTCGTGCGGCATCAAGCCAGATCAGTAGAGATTGTTTCATCGTAGGTCTAATTCTTTGTAAGTCTTCGTTTCATACTGTGATTTGAGTATACGCCCATTTTTCGGGTAATAAAAAGCCCACTCGAAAGTGGGCCTTGAATTCGCTTATTAGCTGCTATTTCTTTGAGATAGAGCAATAAGTTAGAGTTTGGTGTGCTACAGGATGAAGCGGCTTAGGTCTTCGTCTTCAACGAATTCGCCAAGTTTCGATGTTACGTAAGCTTCATCAATCACTAGCTTGCTGCCAGCTTTGTCTGTTGCTTCGAATGAAATCTCATCCATTAGACGCTCCATCACTGTGTGTAGACGACGCGCACCGATGTTCTCAGTGGTTTCGTTTACGCGCCATGCTGCGTCCGCAATCTGGTTGATGCCATCTTCAGTGAACTCAATGTTGACATCTTCTGTTTTCATTAGGGCAATGTATTGCTCTGTTAGAGATGCTTTTGGCTCAGTTAGGATGCGTTTGAAGTCATGTGCTGATAGTGCTTCAAGTTCTACGCGGATTGGTAGACGACCTTGTAGCTCAGGGATCAGGTCAGATGGCTTAGCCACTTGGAATGCGCCTGATGTGATAAACAAGATGTGGTCAGTTTTAACCATACCGTGCTTGGTTGATACTGTGCTGCCTTCGATAAGAGGCAGTAGGTCACGCTGAACACCTTCGCGAGATACATCTGGGCCTGAACTGTCGCCACGCTTACAGATTTTGTCGATCTCATCGATGAATACGATGCCGTTGTTTTCAGCGTTGAAGATCGCGTTCTCTTTCAGCTCTTCTTGGTTCACAAGCTTCGCAGCTTCTTCTTCCGTCAGTGCTTTGAATGCGTCTTTGATTTTCATCTTACGCTTTTTCTTGGTGTCGCCCGCTAGGTTTTGGAACATGCCTTGCAGCTGGTTTGTCATCTCTTCCATGCCTGGAGGTGACATGATTTCAACGCCCATTTGCGGTGCGGCTACATCAACTTCAATCTCTTTGTCATCTAGCTTACCTTCACGCAGTTTCTTGCGGAAAATCTGACGAGTGTTTGAAGAGGTTGTCTCTTCAGTTGATTGCTCGTTCTGACCCCAAGCATCACGCGCTGGTGGTAGAAGGGCATCAAGAATGCGTTCTTCAGCTTGTTCTTCAGCGCGGTATTGTACTTTTTCCATCGCTTGTTGGTGCGTCATCTTGATCGCAACGTCCGTTAGATCACGGATGATGGTTTCAACTTCTTTACCAACGTAACCCACTTCGGTGAACTTAGTCGCTTCTACCTTGATGAAAGGCGCGTTTGCTAATTTCGCTAGGCGGCGAGCGATTTCAGTTTTACCTACACCCGTTGGGCCAATCATCAGGATGTTTTTTGGCGATACTTCAACACGTAGGCTTTCTTCAAGCTGCATACGGCGCCAGCGGTTACGAAGAGCGATAGCCACTGAGCGCTTAGCGTTGTCTTGGCCGATAATGTGGCGATTGAGTTCGTGAACAATTTCGCGAGGAGTCATCTCAGACATGGTTTTTCCTTAATTCTTTAATCACTGTTGAATACAACGTTATTGATGGAAGCGGTCGTTACTCTGGCTATGGCAGCTCAACGGTGCTTTCTAGTTCTTCAATAGTGTGGTGATGGTTGGTGAAGACACAGATGTCGCCTGCAATGTTCAGCGACTTTTCTGCGATTTCACGCGCATCTAAATCAGTATTTTCTAATAGTGCAGTAGCGGCTGCTTGAGCGAAGTTTCCGCCCGAACCGATCGCAATCAGGTCGTTCTCAGGTTGAACTACGTCACCGTTACCTGTGATGATCAGTGAAGCGGTCTCATCCGCTACTGCTAACAGTGCTTCTAACTTACGTAGAGCACGGTCGCTACGCCAATCCTTCGCTAGCTCAACTGCCGCTTTGGTGAGATGGCCTTGGTGCATTTGCAGCTTGCTTTCAAATTTTTCGAATAGCGTGAAAGCATCAGCCGTACCGCCAGCAAAACCGGC
The DNA here is from genome assembly GCF_041474095.1 of Vibrio sp. 10N.222.54.A3. NCBI lineage: Bacteria > Pseudomonadati > Pseudomonadota > Gammaproteobacteria > Vibrionales > Vibrionaceae > Vibrio > Vibrio sp. 10N.222.54.A3. Next base: position 70,093 of record NZ_JBFRTN010000025.1, on the reverse strand, counting down.
CAGTACTTTGTTGTTGTATAGGCGACGTACTTTACGGGCGTTGCCCTTCATTACTGTATTGCCCAGAGATACTTGTCCATCACCCGCGATGACGACTTTATTATTACGACGTACAGATACAATGGTAGTCACGAGTCGACCTCTTTTGATTATTATTTATGGTTACTACTTATATGTGGCTCCACTATCATGAATTCAAGTGCCACTTTTAATGGTATGTCATATCAAAAAAAACTAAATGTTACCAGTTGTTTCAAGCATCCATTACCTGTTGAGCCTATGTGTGGCAAGGGTTGGTGGGTTAATAGTTTGTGATAAATATAAAAAAAGATAAAACAAATTTCTAACGTGAAATGGTTAACACTTTTTGTTTGATTTATAAGGAATGATGCTCACTAATCAGTGGTATTCACTACATAAGGAGTAGTGTGATGAATAGTGACAATATCAGTTTTTTTAATAGAGATATGGATCTGGATGAGCTGTCTATACTGCATCATCTGATGTATCAGGAGGCGGGCGAGTGTTCAACAGAACATCTAAAAAACTCGGTCAACGTTTTTCTTAAACGTCCATTTCCTAACGTTTTAGCGCACTTGGATTTTTTTGGTTACATCGAGATAAATAAGGAGCAGGTCTACCTGACTGACTTTGGGCTTGAGTACTACGAACAAGTACCTCAGTTTCGTTAAAACGCACTCTTTTGATTAACATACTGGTATTGCTTGTGCGATGAACTATTGAACGCTTTCAAACAGCAATAGGGGGAATCCTCTTCCCCCTATTATATATTGAGTTGATTAAGACCCGTCTTTCCAAATAGCGCAAGGTTCAATTTTCGCTCGTTGCAGCTTATGGCGATCGCGTTCTGCGTCACGCTTCAACTTGTATGGCCCTAAAACCACACGGTACCAGCTACTGCCATCTTTCTTGCGGATCTCACTTGAGATACCTTGGAAGGCAATATCCAACTTACGTGCTTCTGCCTGCGACGAGGTTTTGTAAGCGCCACACTGCATGATGTAAGGGATCTTAGAGATCTGTTGCTCTTTGGCTTTTACTTCAATCTCGCGGCTTGGCAGCGTTTCAACGTAGTCCCACTTCTCTTCAGGAGGCGGCGGAATCACTTTCGCTGGTTTTGGCTTAGGTTTTGGTTTGGTTGCCACAGGCGTTGGTGCAGGCGGCTCAGGATCATTACTCAATAGGTAAAGTCCGTAACCAAAACCACCGGCAAGGAGGATCGCCAAAAGACCACTGCGCCAAGGTTTACGGCGAGGGGCTTGTTTTTTGGTCGGTTTTTTCGTGCCACGACCGCGCTTTACATAATCTCTATTAGCCACAAGACAATTCAATAGTTGCTGATTCTGCCCTCATGGTAATCCAGATTGCGCGAGGATAATAGTGCAGAAATGGAAGCGGCACATCAAAATGTGCCGCAGATTTATAAGGGTATTTCTAAGGGTTATATTCGAGGTGGCGCTGTACTGCCTCGAACCACTAATTTAGCTTCAAGCAGACGCGAACCTGCTTGCACATCGTTGCCTTTTAATAGATCAAGCATCATCAACATCGCTTGGCGTCCAATCTCATAACGAGGCTGAGAAATGGTGGTTAGCGGTGGATCGCAGTATTGAGCGAATTGGATGTCATCGAAGCCGACAATCGATAGGTCTTGAGGAACGCGCAAGCCCAGCTTCTTCGTTTCTTGAATCGCACCAATCGCCATCGCATCGTTGTGACAGAAGATAGCTGTAGGTTGTTCAGGAAGTGCCAGTAATTGACGAACCGCTTGAGCACCCGCTTCAAAGGTGAAGTCACCGACCGTGCTATAGGCTGGATTCATTGAGACTCCGGCGCGACGCAGCGCTTGCTGGTAGCCTTGTTGGCGGAACTTACACAGTGTTGCCGATACTGGTCCTGAAATTTGAGCAATACGCTTATGACCTAACTGAGCTAGGTAGTTCACCGCTTCAAAGGCAGAGGTCAGGTTATCGATGTGTACCGTAGGCAGTTCAAGCTCAGGGGCAAACTCACACGCCATTACCATTGGTGGTAAATTCTTTTGTTCAGATTTACTGACATCAAATGGATGGTCAGTGCCAAGCAATAGCATACCGTCAGCTTGTTTGGTGAAAACTAAGTTAACAAACGAAGACTCACGCTTCTTTTGTTGGCCGCTATCACCCAGTAAGACAAGGTAGTCATTTTCTACTGCGGCATCTTCGATACCACGAATGATCTCGGCGAAATAAGGGTCACAGATATCAGGAACGATAGTGATGATGGTTTTTGATTCGTTGCGACGTAAGTTTCTAGCTAATGTATTGGGTGAGTATCCAGCTTCAAGTACTGCTGTTTCCACTCGTTTACGAGTCGAAACTGAGACTTTCTCAGGGTTCATCAATGCACGTGATACCGTGGCTGTTGAGACGCCTGCTAGCTGGGCAACATCCTTCATTGTCGCCATAAATTAAACCCTCTTTTAAGTTCCTTTGTCGCCTAAGTATCTAAGGCGTGAATAATAAATGTAATCGAATAGATATTATGAAAGTGTTGCTAACACTTTTTTTATTGCAATATTTTATTCGTTTAATCCGTGTAAAGTTACGGCTAGATTAACAAAAATCACATGACTCGTGTGAACTTGCTCACGAGAAATATGAAATATTTGTGAACAAACTTATCATTAGTTTTAACCCGAAGGGGTTTAGCTCAGATCTTGCGGCTCTATGTCGAGTGACCAACGAACTTTTTTCGCGGCGGGTAACATATTAATTGCCGGCTTAGCGCTCATTAATAGCTTCTGCATTAACGAGCGAGTTTGAGTCTGTAAGATTAACTGCCAGCGCGATTTGCCTGCTCGTTTTGCTAATGGGGCTGGGGTTGGTCCTAGCACCATGCAATATTGGTCAAACAGCGGGTGCGATTCCAATGTGTGACGAACCTGACGCAAGAACTCTTCCACCAAGCGAGTGTCATTGGCTTCTGCTCTAAACAGAGTCATAAAGGTATAAGGCGGTAACATTGCCTGCTTACGTTCTGCCAGCGCCGTCTGAGCAAAGTGGTTATAGTCTTTGTGAAGCAAGGCTTGCAACAACCCATGTTCTGGGTGGTGAGTCTGTAAGATCACTTCACCGGGTTTGCTTGCTCGTCCTGCGCGTCCCGCTACTTGGATGAATAGCTGGGCAAGACGTTCAGAGGCACGGAAGTCACTACTATATAAAGAGCCATCCACATCCAATAACGCCACAAGTGTCACGTCAGGGAAATGGTGACCCTTAGCAAGCATCTGCGTGCCGATAAGAATTTGGAATTCACCCTTACGAATCGACTCGAGCGCGCTTTCTAAGCTGCCTTTACGACGGGTGCTGTCGCGGTCAATACGAATGGTTTTGTATTCCGGGAATAGTTGACCAAGTTGAGCTTCTAACTGCTCGGTACCGACACCCACTGTCACCAAGTTCACAGACCCACAACCTTGGCAGTTGTGCACGATATGCTGCTGAGAACCACAGTGGTGGCAGCGCATCTCATTACTGTATTGGTGATAGGTGTAGTAAGCATCACAACGTTTACACTCGGCTGTCCAACCACAATCGTGACACATCAATGCCGGAGAAAACCCTCGGCGATTGAGGAACAGCATCACTTGGTTGCCTGCTTTGAGGTGTCTTTGCATCTCTGCAATTAACGACGCAGACAAACCACTTTCTAGATATTCACCTTTAACATCCAACACCTTATTGGTGGTCGGCAGTGCGACACCCGCACGTGAAGTCAGGGTGAGATAACTGTATTTGCCGATCTGAGCGTTGTGCAGCGTCTCAAAGGCTGGAGTCGCCGAGCCTAACACAACCGGGATCTGCGCTTTATGAGCACGCATGATCGCCACATCTCGAGCGTGGTAGCGCAGGCTATCTTGCTGTTTATAAGACGCGTCGTGTTCTTCATCGACAATGATAATACCTAGGTCAGCAAATGGCGTGAACAGAGCTGAACGGGTACCAATCACGATGCCTGCTATTTTATCGCGCGCCGATAACCACGCATTCAGGCGTTCTGAATCGTTTAAACCTGAGTGGATAACCTCAACAGGCACATTAAAGCGTCGCTTAAAGCGGTTAATCGTTTGAGGAGTGAGACCAATCTCGGGCACGAGCACTAACGCTTGTTTACCTTGATCGAGAATCGGCTTAATCATATTCAGGTAAACCTCGGTCTTACCTGAGCCAGTAACGCCCTCTAACAGGAAACAACCAAAGTCGGTTTGGCTATTTACGGTCGCAATCGCGATGGCTTGTTCGGCATTGAGCTTAGGTTTGTCTTGGTCATTCTCAAGTTCAACTGGCCATGGCTGACGTTTTGGCTTTTTCTCTACTGATTCAATCCAGCCTTTCTCTTCTAGTGTCTTGAGTACGGCGCTGCCAACTTCTTCATCAATGAACTCTTGATGGGGAACGGGGCCGTGCTCAAGCATGTGCATCACTTTGGCTTGTTTGACTGCGCGACCAAAACCTTGCATCAGTTGGTCTTTGCCTGATGGAGTTAACTGCCACTCAACCAGCGTTGCGAAGTCGGCGGCTTTGCCTTTTCTTAGAGCGCTCGGAAGGGCGTTAGCAAAGGTCTCGCCAAGAGGGTACTGATAAAATTGACTGCACCACATTAACAGTGAATAGACAGATTCCGGCCAAACGGGTTGGTTGTCTAATAAGGCTTTAATGGGTTTGAGCTTGTCTAGCTCGAATTCAGATTCGTTAACCAGAGCCGTGACAATACCGGTTAAGGTTTGTCGTCCAAAAGGCACAGAGACTCGTCCACCAATAATCGGAAATAGATGGCTAGGAATCTTGTAATCGAACTGCTTGTCGAGTGGAACAGGCAGTGCCACGCGGGCAATCATTGGACGCATAAAGGGACGGCTTTATCTGAGTTGACGAGAGCGAACAGTCTAAAGGATAAGGCGGTTAAATTCGAGAAGCAGTTTGGATGAAGGCGGCGAGTTAACGTATACAGACAACGACAGCTCGAAATCTCAGGGCGATAAAGGAAATAAAGAGAGAATTGGTGAAAAATGTATCAAATCAGTTGATCCTGCTTTATAGATTCATTACTATACTGCGCCTTAAAGGTATGGCTTCATCACTCTTTTGTGTCGATGCGGTGTCTTTATTTCTTTTTTTAAACTACGTGTGGTGTGCGGCTTAGAATCGTATAGCGACACGGCCTACTTGAGGTTATCCCATGAAAGCTGGAATCCACCCAGAATACAAAGCAGTTACTGCAACTTGTTCTTGCGGCAACACATTTGAGTTCAACTCAACGCTAGCAAAAGAATCAATCCACCTAGACGTATGTGACAAATGTCACCCGTTCTACACTGGTAAGCAACGTATCGTAGATACTGGCGGCCGTGTTGATCGCTTCAACAAGCGTTTCGGTGCTCTTTCTAGCAAGAAGTAATTCTCGCTATTTAGACATGAAAAAGGACACTTCGGTGTCCTTTTTTGTTGCCTGTAATTTGAGAAAGCACTGACTTCTATTCAAGCATCACTCTCACCCAACGATAAGTTGCCTCTCTATTCTATTTCAGGGCAATTCCTTGCGTATCTCTCTTCACCAAAATTCAGCACGAAACTTCAACAAGCGATAGTAATTTCAACTGCTCACTGGTCTTATTAGTAGTGAAATCTCGTTTTTTAATGAGACAGAGGCTTCAACCACCTAGGAACTTTGAAGTACATCCATTAACATGAACAAGATCCCCCAAATAATAATATCCTAGGAACCTACACCTATGTCTGAAGACAGCAGCCAAGCTCAATCCTCTCAAGAATTATCACCTCAAGAACAATTCCGTCAGCAAGCTCTTGATTACCATGAGTTCCCAATTCCAGGCAAAATTGCCGTAGAACTGACGAAGCCTGCAAACTCTGCAGAAGACCTAGCACTTGCATACAGCCCAGGCGTGGCTGAGCCTGTTCGCGAGATCGCACAGAACGTTGATAACGTTTATAAGTACACAGGTAAAGGCAACATGGTTGCAGTTATCTCTAACGGTACAGCGATTCTTGGCCTAGGTAACCTTGGCCCTATTGCTTCTAAACCTGTTATGGAAGGCAAAGCGCTCCTGTTTAAGCGTTTTGCTGGTTTAGATTCTATCGATATTGAAGTAAAACACCGCACAATCGATGAGTTCGTTGATACAGTTGCGAATATCGCAGATACATTCGGCGGTATTAACCTGGAAGACATCAAAGCACCAGACTGTTTTGAGATTGAACGTCGCCTGATTGAACGTTGTGATGTTCCGGTATTCCACGATGACCAACACGGTACTGCGATTGTAACGGCAGCGGGTATGCTGAATGCGATCGAGCTTCAAGGTAAGAAACTTGAAGAGTGTAAGATCGTTTGTTTAGGTGCTGGCGCAGCGGCGGTTGCTTGTATGGAACTACTGATTAAGTGTGGCGCTCAGCGTGAAAAAATCTACATGCTTGACCGTAAAGGTGTGATCCATACTCGTCGTGATGACCTAAACGAATACAAAGAGCTGTTCGCAAATAACACTGATAAGCGTACGCTTGAAGATGTTATCGAAGGCGCTGACCTGTTCTTGGGTGTATCGGGGCCGAATCTACTGCCTGCTGAAGCACTAACGCTGATGGCTGATAAGCCTGTTGTGTTTGCATGTTCAAACCCAGATCCAGAGATCAAGCCTGAGCTTGCACACGAAGTTCGTTCTGACCTAATCATGGGTACAGGCCGCAGTGATTACCCTAACCAAGTAAACAACGTACTTTGTTTCCCATTCATTTTCCGTGGTGCACTAGACGTGCGTGCGAGCGAAATTAATGACGAAATGAAGCTAGCGGCGGTTAAAGCGATTCGTGAACTGGCGAAAGAAGAAGTTCCAGCTGAAGTACTAGCAGCTGCGGGCGAGACTGCACTGGAGTTCGGTAAGGGTTACATCATTCCTAAGCCAATGGACCCACGTCTACTTCCTCGCGTAGCACGAGCAGTTGCGGAAGCGGCTGTTGAATCTGGCGTAGCTCGTATCGAGATGCCTGCTAACTATATGGCTTAATAGCTATTGCTCTATTGAGCCAAAAAGAATAATAAAAAACCGACTCATCTGGAGTCGGTTTTTTTATGTCTATCATTCACAGCGCAATCATAAAAAGCTATGCGCGATGTGATAAATAAGGTTCAGCTAGAGCGAATCAATAATGAAGGCAGTGACTGAGTTGTTTTTATTCTTCGTCAAACGCTTCGAACTCGATACCCATCTCTGTCATCAGCTTTTTCACTTCAGCAGGAATATCGTCTGGGCGGTCTTTACGAAGGTCTTCATCCGTTGGTAGTGGTTGGCCTGTGTACGCATGTAGAAAGGCTTCGCACAGTAGCTCACTGTTTGTTGCATGGCGTAGGTTATTAATCTGGCGGCGAGTACGCTCGTCAGTAAGAACCTTTAACACTTTTAGAGGGATAGAAACTGTAATTTTCTTTACTTGTTCGCTTTTCTTTCCATGCTCAGCATATGGGCTTATGTATTCACCATTCCAGTCGGCCATTGCGTACCTTCATCACTTTAGTTGTTAGAATAAATTAATAGTGGTGATTTTAGCGGGATTTACTGCCATAAGCAAAGACATATAGACGTCTAGAAGTGTTGACGTCTCACGTTTATGAAAGTAAAGTGAATAACATATATCTAACACAGCCGCAAAATGCCGACAAGCCGCTGTGATTCTCAGACGCAAAACTTGTAAGGAAGCACCTATGAGCAGCCGGAAGCCAGCAACAATCGCAGTACGTACTGGTATCGAGTCAGACACGCAACACCATGCCGTTGTCCCACCCATTTATCTTTCGACTAACTATGGGTTTCCCGCTTTTGGTGAAGTGCCAAAGTACGATTACACCCGTTCTGGTAACCCAAACCGCGGTTTATTAGAGACGGCACTGTTTGAGCTTGAATCAGGCAAAGGCGCGGTTGTGACTAACTGTGGTACTTCGGCGCTTAACTTATGGGTTTCGGCTTTCTTAGGCGGCGATGATCTTATTATTGCACCGCACGATTGCTACGGCGGTACTTACCGTCTGTTTAACACTCGCTCGCTAAAAGGTGACTTCAAAGTTCTGTTCGTTGATCAATCGGATCAAGCTGCTCTGGATGCGGCGATTGCGCTTAAGCCAAAGTTGATCTTAATTGAAACCCCATCGAATCCACTGGTTCGTGTGGTTGATATTGCAGAAACTTGCCGCAAATCGAAAGAGGTTGGTGCTCTGGTTGCTGTCGACAACACGTTTTTGACACCTGTGTTCCAAAAGCCTTTAGAGCTGGGTGCTGATTTTGTTATCCACTCTACAACTAAGTACATCAATGGACACTCAGATGTTATTGGTGGCGTTGTGGTCACTAAGACAGAAGAACACGCTGAAGAGCTAGCATGGTGGGGCAACTGTATTGGTGCGACCGGCACACCATTTGATAGCTACATGACTTTACGTGGTATTCGTACGCTAGGTGCGCGTATGCGTGTTCACGAAGAGAGTTCACGTGAAATTCTGGCGTCTCTACAGCAACAAGATCTCGTCGGCACTATTTACCACCCAAGCCTTCCTGAACATCCGGGTCATGATATCGCGAAGAAACAGCAATCGGGCTTTGGTTCCATGCTCAGCTTTGAGTTTGCGGGCTCATTCGAGGCGCTTAAATACTTTGTTGATAAGTTAGAGCTGTTCTCTTTGGCAGAATCATTGGGCGGTGTTGAAAGCCTGATTTGTCACCCTGCGTCGATGACTCACCGCGCGATGGGTGAAGAAGCCTTAGCAGAAGCGGGTGTTTCTCAGCAACTACTGCGTCTATCTGTTGGCCTTGAAGATGCAGAAGACCTAATCGATGACCTCAAGCAAGCGTTTGAAAGAACACAGCGCTTTATCGCTGAAGGGGAGGGTTAATAATGGCAACCTTTCGCCAGCTACATAAATTTGGTGGCAGCAGTTTAGCGAATCCTGAATGTTACCAACGCGTGGTCAACATTCTTAGAGAATACTCATCAGCATCTGATTTGGTGGTGGTATCGGCAGCAGGCAAAACAACCAACCGTTTGATTGAATTTGTTGAAGCGCTCGACAAAGATGGTCGTATTGCCCATGAATGCCTACAAGCACTTCGTCAGTTCCAACTCGATCTGATTGAAGCACTGCTTGAGGGTGAATCAGCCGCACAACTTACTTCAACCATTCAACAAGAATTTACCGCTTTGGGTGAGCTAACGGCTCCCTTGAGCGAAGCACAAAAAGCAAAAGTGCTTGGACACGGTGAGGTTTGGTCTTCACGTATACTCGCGGCTTTGTTGTGCCAGCATGATTTACAAGCCGTTGCTCAAGATGCGCGTGCTTTTTTACGTGCAGAAGTGGGCGCTCAGCCTGAAGTCGACCGCGCACGTTCTTACCCTCTGATCAAAGAAGCCTTGGCGCAGCATGCACATTGCCGAGTGGTGATTACGGGCTTTATGGCTCAGAACTGCGAAGGTGAAACAGTACTGCTTGGTCGTAACGGTTCAGATTACTCAGCAACCGTGATTGGTGCTTTGGCTGAAGTTGAACGTGTGACGATTTGGAGTGACGTGGCGGGTGTTTACAGCGCTGACCCTCGTTTGGTTTCGGATGCGTGTTTGTTGCCTCTGCTTCGCCTTGATGAAGCGAGTGAACTCGCTCGTCTGGCGGCTCCAGTGCTCCATAGTCGAACACTACAGCCTGTGGCTCAAAGTGCTATGGACTTAAGCTTACGCTGCAGCTACCAGCCAGAGGCGGGCTCTACACAGATAGAGCGTGTACTGGCATCGGGTCGTGGCGCAAAAATTATTACCTCTCTGGATGAAGTTCTGATCGTTCAGCTGACCTTTGGTCATGGCCATGATTTTGACCGCTTAGAAAGTGAAGTCCTTGAAGGGCTTAAGCGCGCTCAACTTGAGCCGCTTGCTTATGAGCTTGAACCCGATCAGCACTGCTTACGTCTTGCTTATACAGAAGAGATCGCTGGTGGTGCATTAGAATATCTACAAGACCACGCGATTGAAGCGGAGATTAAGCTCAAAGAAGGTTTCTCTCTTATCGCGGCGGTAGGTGCGGGTGTGACTAAGAACCCGAACCATTGCTACGGTTTCTACCAGCAGCTCAAGAGCTCGCCAGTTGAATTCATCTCAGAAGCGAACTCTGGCTTGAGCTTGGTGGCTGTGATTCGTAAGAGTGAGACATCAAGCCTAGTGAAAGGCATTCACTCTCAACTGTTCCAAGCGCAGAAGCGTGTTGCGATTGCCTTGTGTGGCAAGGGCAATATTGGTTCAAGCTGGTTAAGCCTGTTTGCTGAGCAAAAAGCGGAACTTGAAAAGCGCCGTGGAATGAACTTTGAATTGGTTGCCGTGGTTGATAGCCAAACCTATTGGTTCGACGATCAAGGCATTGATGCGACTTCGGTAGGTAAGCGCTTTGACGACGAAGCTATTGCTAACAATGGTAACGACTGGTTAGAGCGTTTGGGCTCTATTCAAGGTTATGACGAAGCAGTGGTTCTGGATGTGACTGCGAGCCCAGTGCTTGCAGCAAAGTATCTGCAAATCGCACAACAAGGTATTCACCTAATCTCGGCGAACAAGGTGGCAGGTTCTGCATCGAGCGAGTATTACCATCAAGTACAAGATGCTTTCGCTAAGATCAGCCGTCATTGGTTGTACAACGCGACAGTGGGTGCTGGATTGCCGATTAACCACACGGTACGTGACCTACGTGAAAGTGGCGATGACATCATTGCGTTGTCTGGCATTTTCTCGGGCACGTTGTCTTGGTTGTTCCAACAGTTTGATGGCACCGTGCCGTTCAGCGAGTTGGTTGACTTAGCATGGCAACAAGGCCTTACGGAACCTGACCCTCGTGCTGACCTAGATGGCTCAGACGTGATGCGTAAGCTGGTGATTCTGGCGCGTGAATCTGGTTTGGATATCGAACCTGAAAACGTAAAAGTGGAATCGCTCGTACCTGCAGAGCTGCAAGATCTATCTGTGGATGACTTCTTCGACAAAGCTTCTGTACTGAGCGAAGAGCTGGCTGAGCGTTTAGAGAAAGCGCACTCTCAACAGAAAGTTCTGCGTTACGTAGCGCGTTTGGAGAAGAACGGTAAGGCAACCGTAGGCGTTGAAGCACTGTCTAAAGAACATGCTCTGGCGAACTTGTTGCCTTGCGACAACATCTTTGCGATTGAGAGCAAATGGTACAAAGATAATCCATTGGTTATTCGTGGCCCAGGTGCCGGTCGTGAAGTAACGGCAGGTGCAATTCAATCTGATTTAAACAGAATGTCTAGCCTGTTCTGATACTCATATCGGTTGGTTTGAAACTCAGATCAATTGTTTTAGTACGTAAATGGCATACTATTCACTAAGATAAATAAGGCTGAAAGCACGATGTGTTTTTCAGCCTTTTTTCTACATTATTTCTGCTTTGCGACCCATCTAACGACTTGAGTTTTACTCACGATCTACTTGAGAAAAATTCATAATGGATCTGTTGACATTAAATCGTATTCAATACATTCTACAGACATATAGACGTCTAAACGTCGTTTAAGGATTTGAGTTTTTAGTGGTTGCTTTTGCCACAGGGAGAGTAAGATGGGATACACACACGCTAGTCATATCGACGCTTTAAATCAGAATATCGCTGAGCTTTCTGACAACATCAATGTGTCATTTGAGTTTTTTCCACCGAGCAGTGAGAAGATGGAAGAGACCCTGTGGAACTCTGTTCACCGCCTTAAAACACTTCAACCAAAATTTGTATCGGTAACTTACGGTGCAAACTCGGGTGAACGTGACCGTACCCACTCAATCATTAAAGAAATTAAAAACCAAACCGGCCTAGTGGCTGCACCGCACCTAACGTGTATTGATGCAAGCCGTGAAGAGCTGATTCAAATTGCCGACGATTACTGGGCAAATGGTATCGAGAGTATTGTTGCGCTACGTGGTGATATTCCAGCAGGCGGCGGCGCGCCAGAGATGTACGCATCTGACCTAGTCGAGCTACTTAAATCTCGCCACGATTTTGATATCTCAGTAGCGGCATTCCCTGAGGTTCACCCTGAAGCAAAAAGCGCTCAATCTGATCTTATTAACCTAAAGCGTAAAGTGGATGCGGGTGCCAACCGTGCCATCACTCAGTTCTTCTTTGATGTAGAGAGCTACCTACGCTTTCGTGACCGCTGTGTAGCGGCTGGCGTTGATGTTGAGATTGTACCGGGCATTCTGCCGGTTTCTAACTTCAAGCAAGCATCTCGCTTTGCTGCGATGAACAACGTAAAAGTACCGGGCTGGATGGCGAAGCAGTTTGAAGGTTTGGATGATGATCCAACGACTCGTCAGCTTGTTGGTGCTAGCCAAGCAATTGATATGGTTCGTACACTGAGCCGTGAAGGTGTGAAAGATTTCCACTTCTACACGCTAAACCGTGCAGAAATGACTTATGCACTTTGCCATACGCTAGGTGTTCGTCCGCAAGTCGCTGCGCTGTAAGAAAAGTCTAAGAAGTAAAGCCTAAGCACTTGTAAAAAGCCTCTGGCAGTAACATTTCAAATCCTATAGATACAAAAAAGGCTTGGACTCATAGAGTTCAAGCCTTTTGCTTTTCTAGCTTAACTTAAGCTAGAGCGCCAAGTTCAAGCAGTACTTCTTCAGCCCATACAATCCATGCTTCACGGATAAGTAGGTTACGACGAAGTGTTAGACGCTCAAGGCGTGCTTGCTTGTCTAGTGTCGATGGCGTTGCGTAGTAAGCTGCTTCGATTTCACGGTAGTGAGAAACCAGTTTGCGAGACTCTTCTACTAGCTCAGCAAGTTGTACACGGTAAGCGTCAGAAGGTTGTACAGCACAAGCCATTAGCTTAGCTGAGAACTCGTCACGAACGGTTGGGTGTGCAGTTGGTTGTTCAAACCATTCACCTAGCGCGCCACGGCCAGCATCAGTGATAGAGTAAACTTTACGATCAGGTTTGCCTTCTTGAGGCTCAAGCACGCAAGTTACCTGGTCGTTCTGAGCCATTTTATTTAGCTCGCGGTAAACTTGTTGATGGCTAGCTTTCCAGAAGTAACCAATGCTTGCGGAGAATTCTTTTGTGATATCGTAACCAGTAGCATCGCGTGTACTTAAAACGGTTAGAATTACGTGTGGTAATGACATATCTGAAATCCAAATGGTAAACAGTAAACAAATACTTAAACAACAAGTGTGCTTCTAATGGCACGTTATATTGGTTATGTCTAAGTAGCACCAACTCATCGGTTGGTTATGTCACCTTACAAAGCCGTTTATCACCTAGGTTGACCAGTTTATTGGTCAAGATGCTGCAGATTATTTTTTGGAGTGTTTCCGCAGCGGAGCAGTAGTATATCTAAATAATAAGCATAAAGTAGAATACATGGACAAAATAACCCAAAAAACTGACAAAAAACTCAGTATTGCTTATTTTGTGAAATAAAAAGGTCGCACTAGGCGACCTTTTGTCTGTTGAATGGTAGGAATCACTAATTAACCAGTGTTTCGCATGCCTGCTGCAATGCCTGCAATCGTCACCATTAGCGCTTCTTCAAGCTCTGCTGGTGGTGTTTCACACTTACGAGTACGGTAAAGCAGTTCAGCTTGAAGCATGTTTAGTGGCTCAACGTAGATGTTACGTAGGCGGATTGACTCAAGTCCCCAAGGGTCGCTCTGCATTAGGTTCTCGTTGTTCTCAACATTTAGCACGGCTTTGATGTCTTTTTGCAGCTGTTCACGCAGTAACTCACCTAATGGTAATAGCTCTTCGTCAACAAGGCGTTGGTCGTAGTACTTAGCGATTTCCATGTTGCACTTCGAGTACACCATTTCCAACATACCGAGACGGGTAGAGAAGAACGGCCACTCGCGACACATCTCTTCGAGCAGGGCTTGATGGCCTTGATCTACAGAGTACTGAATCGCTTCACCAGCGCCTAACCATGCAGGCAGTACCAAACGGTTTTGGCTCCAAGAGAAGATCCATGGAATCGCACGTAGGCTTTCTACGCCGCCGTTCGGGTTACGTTTCGCAGGGCGAGAGCCAAGAGGCAGTTTACCTAGCTCCAGTTCAGGTGTCGCTTGACGGAAGTAAGGTACGAATTTCTCTTCGCCACGAACCACGTTACGGTAAGCCTCACAAGAGACTTGAGACAGCACTTCCATTAGGTCGCGCCACTCTTGTTTAGGCTCTGGTGGTGGCAGAAGGTTCGCTTCTAGAATCGCACTTGCGTATAGGTTAAAGCTGTTTACAGCAACATCTGGCAAGCCAAGCTTAAAGCGGATCATTTCGCCTTGCTCAGTTACACGTAAGCCGCCTTTCAAGCTCTTAGGTGGCTGAGAAAGTAGGGCTGCGTGCGCCGGAGCACCACCACGACCAACTGTACCGCCACGACCGTGGAATAGAGTCAGTTCAATGCCTTCTTCGTCGCAAACTTTAACCAGCTTGTCCATCGCATCGTATTGAGCCCAACCTGCAGACATTACGCCAGCATCTTTTGCTGAGTCAGAGTATCCAATCATCACCATTTGGTGGTTCTGGATAAAGCCACGGTACAAGTCGATGCTCATTAGCTGTTTCATTACCGCTTCTGAGTTGTTCAAGTCGTCTAGCGTTTCGAACAGTGGGCACACGTCCATGCGATACGGGCAACCACACTCTTGCAACAGCAAGTGAACAGCCAGTACATCCGATGCAGTACGAGCCATAGAAATCACGTAAGCGCCGAAGGCTTCACGAGGTTGAGCAGCAATAACCTTGCAGGTGTCTAAAACCTCTTTAACCTGTTCAGATGGCTCCCAATCGCGAGGAAGAAGCGGACGCTTAGAGCTTAATTCATTGGTTAAGAAAGCAATCTTGTCTTGCTCGTTCCATTGGTCGTAGTCGCCAATGCCTAGGTAGCGAGTCAGTTCAGACAGTACATCTGAGTGACGAGTACTTTCTTGACGAACATCGAGACGAACTAAATGCACACCGAATGCTTTTAGGCGGCGCAGAGTATCAAGCAGAGAACCGTCTGCGATTACGCCCATGCCACATTCGTGCAGCGATTGGTAACATGCGTAAAGCGGTGTCCAAAGTTGCTCGATGTTCTGTAGTGTTTCTTTCTTCGGAACCTCTGTGTCATGCAATTTTGCATCCAGCACTTCTAGCGTGTTGTTCAGTAGAGTGCGTAGGTTCTTCAGGATTGCACGGTAAGCTTCGTGTTCATCACCTGCTAGCTCACGAACGGCATCATTACACTTAGTCATCGACAGTTCGGTAATCAGCTCGTTTACGTCGCCTAAGTAAAGGTCGGCAGCTTTCCAACGAGATAGGCGCAGAACTTCCTTAGTGATGGTGTGCGTTACGAATGGGTTGCCATCGCGGTCACCGCCCATCCAAGATGAGAAGTGTACTGGGCGTGCATCGATCGGCAGGCCTTCACCAAGATAACCTTTTAGTCGGCCATCCATTTCACGTAGGAAGTCAGGAACGGCTTCCCATAGAGAGTTTTCTACAACCGCAAAGCCCCACTTAGCTTCATCAAGTGGCGTTGGGCGTTGTTGACGAATCACATCTGAGTGCCAACCTTGAGCGATCAGTTGCTCTAGGCGGCGTTCGGTTTTCACGCGCTCTTTGTGTGATAGGTCGCTTAATTCTAATTTAGACAGACACTCGTTGATCTTAACTAGCTTGTTGATCATGGTGCGACGAGTGATTTCTGTTGGGTGTGCAGTCAGAACGAGTTCAATGTTCAGGTCGCGAACGGCTTGAGCCGCGTCTAGCTTGCTGATGTCATTCTGGTTTAATTTGGAAAATAGAGATTGCAGCACGTCTGGTTCACAAACATGCTCCTCACAGTGGCGAGAGATGGTGTGGTACTGCTCTGCCATGTTGGTGAGGTTGAGAAATTGGTTAAATGCACGAGCAACAGGAGTGAGTTGTTCGTTCGGCAGGTTTTTGATTTCTTCAACTAGGCTGTCACGGTCAGCTTTGTTGCCTGCGCGGGCGGATTTGGAAAGTTTACGGATAGTCTCCACTTTCTCTAAGATAACGTCACCATGTGCATCTTGGATTGTGTTACCTAGCAAGCGTCCCAGCATGCTTACGTTACTCTTGAGAGCGGCGTATTTCTCGTTCATTGTCATCCTGCCTCGTAAAAAAATTACATCCATTGTTCCTTGTTAAGTACACAATCTAGCGAAAAGTGCTGTATCTAGTCAAATAAAGCATTCTAAGTTTGCAATTATTAGTTTTCGAAATGCGGGAGAAGTAAATTTCCCAATAGTTCGGAATTAAAGTGAAATTTAATTACAAGATCAGGCTGTGTCTGGGATAACAGAATAAAAGCCACCTTTTCGGGTAGCTTTTATACGAAAATATTGGAAGAAAAGTAATAACTAGAAACAATATTTGCGGATCGACTTACTCAGAACATCAATCGTTGGATCGATAAAATCGAAGCTTAGGAACTCATCTGGTTGGTGAGCTTGGTCGATTGAGCCTGGACCCAGCACTAAGGTTGGGCAAAGTTCTTGAAGGAAAGGTGCTTCTGTACAGTAGTTCACGGTTTGTGATTCAGTTTCGCAAACTGATTCCATGCCACCGATAAATGGATGGTCATGTTGGCACTCGTAACCCGGGATAGGTTCGTGCAGTGGCGTAATCTCAATTCTGCCCGGCCATTTTGCTTCTACTTCTTTGAGTGCGCTGCGCAGCATGTTATCCAAACCATCTAAGCTGATACCCGGTAAAGGACGTACATCGTAGTGCAGCTCACAGCAACCACAGATACGGTTCGCGCTGTCGCCACCGTGAATATGGCCAAGGTTTAGAGTGGGGCTTGGAATTGCGAAACCCGGGTGGTGATACTCTTTGACTAGCTTGTCACGCAGTTGCATTAAAGCGAACAACACTTCATGCATGATCTCGATGGCGTTGACACCTAATGCAGGATCAGAAGAGTGACCTGATTTACCCGTTACTCGCACAGCGTTAGCAACATGGCCTTTATGGCCACGAATCGGCACAAGGCTGGTTGGCTCACCAATAATGCAGTAATCCGGTTTAAACGGTGCATTTTCAGTGAAATGACGCGCACCCAGCATGGTGGTCTCTTCGTCACAGGTTGCCAATACATATAGCGGCTTGGTCTGTTTGCTCCAATCCATCTTCTTTGCCGCTTCATAAACGAAAGCGAAAAAGCCTTTCATATCGGCTGTGCCTAATCCATAGAAGCGATTGTTGTGTTCTGTTAGTGCGTGAGGGTCGAAGTTCCAACGTCCTTCATCGAATGGCACTGTGTCGCTGTGTCCTGCGAGTAGCAAGCCACCTTCGCCCGATCCCATCTTAGCGACCATATTATGCTTGCCGGGTTCGACTTCCACGACTTCAACGCTAAAGCCTACGTCTTTAAACCATTGAGCCATTTTTTCGATCACTTTCTCGTTGCCATGATCCCAGCTTGGATCGGTCGAGCTAATAGAGTCTGTGGAAATTAGGCCTTTGTAGACCTCAAGAAAACTCGGTAATTGCATAATAACTTCACTTCTACTATTGACAGGAAAACCATAAGTCGGTAAAACACATATTAAATCATATTTAATGCATAAGAAATCAAATAAAGCTAAAAATTAAGTATGAATAGTCAAATTTGAAATGTAACTTACCTCAGAAATGGATGTGTTGAGATGTTGAAAACCACGATCATTGGCGCAAGCGGCTACACAGGAGCAGAACTGGCTCTAATGATAAACAGACACCCTGAGCTCACGCTATCAGGTTTATATGTCTCAGCCAATAGTGTAGACGCAGGTAAACCTATTGCGGCACTGCACGGTAAGTTAGCTGGCTTGATTGATATGCCAGTACAACCTTTAACAAATCCGGAAGAAGTGGCTAAACAGTCTGATGTGATTTTCTTAGCAACAGCACACGAGGTCAGTCACGACCTAGCGCCAATCTTTCTAGAGAACGATTGCCAAGTCTTCGACCTATCGGGTGCATTCAGAGTTAAAGGCGAAAACTTCTATCAAGAGTTTTACGGTTTTGAACATCAACACGAACAATGGCTAGACAAAGCGGCTTACGGTTTAGCGGAATGGAACGAACAAGAAATTAAAGAAGCTCAGCTTGTCGCTGTCGCGGGTTGTTACCCAACGGCATCACAACTGGCGATTAAACCTTTGGTTGAGGCCAAGTTACTGGATGAAAACCAATGGCCAGTGATTAACGCGACTAGCGGTGTGACTGGTGCAGGCCGCAAGGCGACGATGGTTAACAGCTTCTGCGAAGTAAGCCTGCAAGCTTATGGCGTCTTCAATCACCGTCATCAACCTGAAATGGCTGCACATTTAGGATGTGATGTGATTTTCACTCCACACCTCGGCAACTTTAAGCGCGGTATTTTAGCGACCATCACCATGAAACTGGCTGAAGGCGTGACAGAACAACAGATACAAGATGCCTTTGAACAAGCTTACCAAGGTAAACCAGCAGTGAGACTACTCGAAGAGACACTGCCAAGAATTCAAGATGTAGAACAGACACCTTTCTGCGACTTAGGTTGGAAGGTTCAAGGTCAACACATCATCGTTGTTTCAGCGATTGATAACTTATTAAAGGGTGCATCTAGCCAAGCGATGCAGTGTTTAAATTTACGTTATGGTTTTGCGCCATTAACTGCGTTAGTGTAAGGAAATCTAGATATGAGCCTTAATAATCAACCATTAATCATAAAGTTAGGTGGCGCTGCGCTATCTTGTGGTGAAACACTTAGCAAGTTATTTGGTGCGATCTCTGCTTACCAACAACAAGCACAACGACCAATCGTGATTGTTCACGGCGGCGGTTACCTTGTTGATGACTTGATGAATAAGTTGAATCTCGAAACCGTTAAGAAAGAAGGGCTACGTGTTACTCCTTATGACCAGATCCCAGTGATCGCTGGTGCATTAGCGGGCACGGCCAACAAACTACTTCAAGGTCAGGCGATTAAAGACGGTATCAATGCCGTTGGTTTGAGCCTTGCAGATGGTGGTTTATGCAAAGTGAGCGAACTGAACCCTGAACTGGGCGCGGTAGGAAAAGCGGAGCCGGGCGACTCAACCGTTCTGCAAGCGATTCTTAATGCGGGCGCTCTGCCAATCATTAGCTCAATTGGTTTGACTGAACAAGGTCAGCTGATGAACGTCAATGCAGACCAAGCTGCGGTTGCTGTAGCTGGTGCACTTGATGCTGAACTGGTACTGCTTTCTGATGTAAGCGGCGTACTAGATGGCAAAGGTCACTTAATTCCAAGCCTTAACCAACAGCAAGCTGATGACCTTATCGAAGGTAAAGTGATTACTGACGGCATGATCGTTAAGGTTCAAGCCGCACTAGAAGCAGCCAACGACCTTGGACGACCAATCGAAGTCGCGACGTGGCGATACCCAGAAAAGCTAACACAACTGTTTTCAGGTAAAAGCATAGGAACACAGTTTTTACCTCAGTAGGTCTCACAGCGAGTCGCTACTTAAAGAATTTAGACAAATTAAATAAACATATAATTATGAAGTCATTTCCAACGCTGACCGCCATGTGCAGTATGGAAACTAGGAGAAAGAAAATGAGCAAAGTTAACGTAAAGAAAGTTGTAGTAGCCTACTCTGGCGGTCTTGACACATCAGTAATCATTCCATGGTTGAAAGAGAACTATGATTGTGAAGTTGTGGCGTTTGTCGCGGATGTTGGTCAAGGCGCTGAAGAACTAGAAGGCATTGAAGAGAAAGCAAAAGCTTCGGGTGCTTCTGAGTGTTACATCGCTGACCTTAAAGAAGAGATGGTTGCTGACTACATCTTCCCAACGCTAAAAACCGGTGCTTACTACGAAGGCAAATACCTTCTAGGTACGTCAATGGCTCGTCCAATCATTGCTAAAGCACAGGTTGAAGTTGCGCGTAAAGTAGGTGCAGATGCACTGTGTCACGGTTGTACGGGTAAAGGTAATGACCAAGTTCGTTTTGAAGGTGCATTTGCTGCACTAGCACCAGATCTACACGTAATCGCACCATGGCGTGAATGGGATCTAGTGAGCCGTGAAGAATGCCTGGATTACCTAGCTGAGCGTAACATCCCTTGTACTGCTTCTCTGACTAAGATCTACTCGCGTGATGCAAACGCATGGCACATCTCGACAGAAGGTGGCGTTCTAGAAAACACATGGAATGCACCTAACGAAGATTGCTGGGCTTGGACTGTAGACCCTGAGCAAGCGCCAAACGAATCTGAAACAGTGACGCTTAAAGTTGAAAAAGGCGAAGTGGTTGCGGTTGATGGCGAAACAATGACGCCATACAACGCACTGGTTTACCTAAACGAGAAAGGTGCTAAGCACGGTGTTGGTCGTATCGATATCGTAGAGAACCGTCTTGTTGGCATGAAGTCTCGTGGTTGTTACGAAACTCCGGGTGGCACAATCATGATGGAAGCACTGCGTGCAGTAGAGCAACTGGTTCTTGATAAAGCGGCATTCGAATTCCGTGAAGAGCTCGGTGTTAAGGCTTCTCACCTTGTATACGATGGTCGTTGGTTCACTCCACTATGTAAGTCAATCCTTGCCGCGACAGAAGAGCTAGCACAAGACGTGAATGGTGAAGTGGTTATCAAGCTTTACAAAGGCCATGCAACGGTGACTCAGAAGCGTTCTGACAACAGCCTGTACTCAGAAGAGTTTGCAACCTTTGGTGAAGATGAAGTTTACGACCAAAGCCATGCTGAAGGCTTCATCCGCCTTTACTCGCTATCAAGCCGTATCCGTGCTTTGAATAGCCAAAAGTAATCCTAACAATGAGTTAGTGAGCTAGCCTTTGATGAAAGATTGAAGGTTAGTAAACAGACATTATTATGCAAAGCCCATTCACTATTGATTAGTGAGTGGGCTTTTTACTTTCTATTTGCCTAATAAATCAGCTTCGGTTTTTCCTATCGGATGGCATATAATTCGCGCTCCACGCTAAAAATAATCAATGGATTGAACTGTTGGTGAATAAATATGTGAAAATAATGAATTAATACTTTATTTTCATTTTGAATTGCCGTAAGTTTAAACCATCAGAAAAATACTGAATCTTAATCAGAATTATCATTTGCAAAAACAGTGAGCACTGTGCAATTAGGAGATACACAATGGCATTATGGGGCGGTAGATTTACCCAAGCAGCAGACACCCGGTTCAAAGATTTTAACGATTCTCTTCGTTTTGATTACCGATTGGCTGAGCAAGACATTGTGGGCTCAATTGCCTGGTCTAAAGCTCTACTGTCGGTCAACGTATTAACAGAAGAAGAGCAACAGAAGCTTGAGTTAGCGCTGAATGAGCTAAAACTTGAGGTGATGGAAGATCCTGAACAGATTCTACGTTCTGATGCAGAAGATATTCACAGCTGGGTTGAGCAGCAACTTATCGGCAAAGTCGGTGACTTGGGCAAAAAACTTCACACTGGCCGTTCTCGTAACGACCAAGTGGCGACAGACCTGAAACTATGGTGTCGTCAGCAAGGTAACCAACTGCTACTGGCATTGGATCGCCTACAAAGCCAAATGGTGAACGTTGCTTCTCAGCATCAAGAAACCGTGCTTCCTGGCTACACTCACTTACAACGTGCTCAGCCGGTAACTTTTGCTCACTGGTGCTTGGCTTACGTTGAAATGCTTGAGCGTGATTATTCACGTTTGAATGATGCGATTAAGCGTCTAGACACATGTCCGCTGGGTTCTGGTGCCCTTGCTGGAACAGCTTACCCGATGGACCGTGAAGAGTTAGCTCACAACTTAGGTTTCCGTCGTGCAACGCGCAACTCTCTAGATTCAGTTTCTGACCGCGACCATGTGATGGAGCTAATGTCGATTGCTTCTATCTCTATGCTTCACCTTTCGCGTCTTGCAGAAGATATGATTTTCTACAACTCAGGTGAATCAAACTTCATCGAGTTAGCGGATACCGTGACGTCAGGTTCATCTCTGATGCCACAAAAGAAAAACCCAGATGCGCTAGAGCTTATCCGTGGCAAAACTGGCCGTGTTTACGGTTCATTAGCGGCAATGATGATGACAGTAAAAGCTCTGCCTTTGGCGTACAACAAAGACATGCAAGAAGATAAAGAAGGTCTGTTCGACGCTTTAGATACTTGGAATGATTGTATGGAAATGGCAGCACTCTGTTTTGACGGCATTAAAGTGAACGGCGAACGTACACTTGAAGCCGCGAAACAAGGCTACGCGAACTCAACTGAATTGGCTGATTACCTAGTAGCGAAAGGGATTCCTTTCCGTGAAGCTCACCATATTGTTGGTGTGACGGTAGTGGCGGCGATTGCTAAAGGCTGTGCATTAGAAGAATTAACCATCGCAGAGATGAAAGAGTTCTCTGAGGTGATTGAGGAAGATGTGTATGACATCCTGACCATTGAATCGTGTCTTGAAAAACGTAGCGCGCTAGGCGGTGTATCTCCACAGCAAGTGGCTTACGCGGTTGACCAAGCTGAGAAACGTTTATCACAGCGTGATACGTCCATCGTCAAGGTTCGTCCTGCTCGTCTGACCGATATTGAAGCGTTGGAAGGTATGGTCGCTTACT
This sequence comes from Vibrio sp. 10N.222.54.A3, assembly GCF_041474095.1. Lineage (NCBI taxonomy): Bacteria > Pseudomonadati > Pseudomonadota > Gammaproteobacteria > Vibrionales > Vibrionaceae > Vibrio > Vibrio sp. 10N.222.54.A3. Next base: position 47,402 of record NZ_JBFRTN010000025.1, on the reverse strand, counting down.
GGGCGAACATGGGTGAAAACCTACCTCGTTCTCGTAATGAACTGGTGCGTGATATTGGCTCGTTTGCGGTCGCAGAGCATCATGGTGAGGTGACAGGTTGTGCATCACTCTATGTGTATGACTCTGGCCTAGCGGAAATCCGTTCACTGGGTGTCGAAGCTGGCTGGCAAGGTCAAGGGCAGGGTACCGCAATTGTGCAGCACTTGGTTGAGAAAGCGCGACAAATGGCCATCAAGAAGGTGTTTGTGCTGACTCGTACTCCAGAGTTCTTTATGAAGCATGATTTCTTACCAACATCGAAATCTCTGCTGCCTGAGAAGGTACTGAAAGATTGTGACCAGTGTCCTCGTCAACATGCGTGTGATGAAGTGGCATTGGAAGTGAACTTGGTAGAGCAGATAATTGCTAAGGTTAATGTTGCATAAGGCATTGATTTTATAGCTCCTAAAAAAAAGATCAAAAATATGATCTTTTTGGGGAACAAACTAAGAAAAGTCCGGTCTATTAAAGTACCACTGCTTTTTCTTAGAATTTTCTAAGAAAGCCCTAGAATCGATTGGTTCTGGGGCTTTTTTCTATCTGCTGTTCGGGAAGTGACAATAGCTCGAAAATTATGATGAATTATCGGATTGTTTAGCCCTGTCTCTAATCACTACTCTTTATCCAATAAAGACTTCCAGCTAACGTTTTTTGCCCTTTAACGGTAGCACCACAAACTTCATGACCCAATGCAACGACAGCAAGCCACTGAACGCGAAAGCGGCCATCATCAACGCGATGGCATTGATGGTTTTTGGGTCTTCTCTGAAAAACAGCCACCATACTCCCCAACTCAAAATCGACAACACCATCAGCTGATTCATGCAACGCTGGCAGCGACCGAGCTTGTTACGGATTTTTTCACTTTTATTGCAATGAATGCATGTCATCTTGGGTTTGATTCGCGTTATGCTTGTTGCCCTGATAATAACACGTCACAAGATATTGGATCACGGTGACACAGAGAGAGAAAGTCGATGATTGAGCGCCAAGAAACCAAGCAACGTATGAGCCGTATTGTTAAACACAACGGTACTATCTACCTATGTGGCCAAGTTTGTGCTGATGCAACTAAAGACATCACTGAACAAACTCAAACCATGTTAGATAAAGTAGAAGCGCTACTTGAGCAAGCAGGCAGCGACAAAGAGCACATGCTGTCAGCAACGATTTACTTGAAAGACATGAAAGACTTCCAAGAAATGAACGCAGTTTGGGATGCATGGGTTCCAGAAGGTCACGCTCCAGCTCGCGCATGTGTGACAGGCGACATGGCTCGCGAAGCGCTACTTGTTGAGATCTCTGTGATTGCTGCTGAGAAGTAATTGCTTAAAGCTTTTAGTGACGCAATGGCTTCAAGAGATTCCAGATACCTCGTCCCTCGGTTCTGGAATGACGAGTTTAGTTTTGGTTTAGCTGATGCGTCACTTTGATTTGCTTCAGTTTAGACGCGTTTTGAAAAGCACCGTTATTCTGGTTAGCTTCGCCTAGACGTGTATGAAAATTGCTGTCATTCCCGAGAGCGACGAAGGAGCGTAATCGGGAATCTATAGTTTACTCGTTGCCAAAAACAAAAAGGAAAGCCAATGGCTTTCCTTTTTAGTATCTAACGTTTGTTAACTGCTAATTGACTGGCGCTAGTCTGAGATTAACAACCCGGACCACAATCCAGACAGTATTTCACCATCTCTGGACCTAGGTGCAGTTTTGCATTCAGGTCACGTAGCGCTGTTCGTACACCTTCTTCGATTACTGGGTGGTAGAAAGGCATATCCAGCATCTCAGAAACCGTCATTTTGTTCTGGTGTGCCCATGCTAACAAGTGAGCCAAGTGTTCCGCGTTTGGTCCCATCATTTCAGCACCAAGGAAACGGCCTGTGCCTTGCTCGCCGTATACGTGCAGAATACCTTTGTTGCGAAGCATCACTCGTGAACGACCTTGGTTTTCGAAAGACACTTCACCCGTTGCGAAACAGCCACATGTGCCTAAGCGTGTGGTGATCTCTTTGTAGGTTTCACCAACCATCGCGATTTGCGGGTCAGAGAATACTGCCGAGATTTTAGAGCGGCGTAGGCCTGCACGAATCTCTGGGAAGCGACCTGCATTGTCACCCGCAATACGAGCTTGGTCTGCTGCTTCATGCAGTAGAGGCAGTTGGTTACTCGCATCACCAGCGATAAATATTGATGGTAGTGATGTTTGTAGCGTGTAGTGGTCTGCGATTGGCACACCACGTTCATCAAGCTCTAGAGAGGTATTCTCTAAGCCAAGCTTGTCAGTGTTAGGGCGACGACCTGTTGCTGCTAGTACGTATTCAACGACGTTAGTTTCTAATTCACCTTGTTTATTGATGAACTGGATTTCGACACGTGGCTCACCCGATTCAGTGGTAATGCGCTTCATGCTTTCGATTTTCACGTCGGCATCGAGATAGAACTCTTCATTGAAAGCTTTATCTGCATAAGCCATGATCTCTGGATCAGTTACTGGGCCAACTTGACCACCCAAACCGAACAGTTTGGTCTTCACACCTAAGCGGTGCAGTGACTGACCAAGCTCAAGACCAATAACACCAGGGCCAAATACCGCAACCGATTCTGGTAAATCATCCCAGCTGAACACGTCGTCGTTAATGATCAGGCGATCGCCAAGCTCATTCCAAACGGCAGGGTATGCAGGGCGAGAACCGGTCGCGATAACAATACGCTTAGCGGTGACAACCGTGTGGTCATCAATTTGTAGTGTGTTGTCATCTAAGAACTTTGCGTAGCCAGAGATCTTGTCTTGCTCTGGGATTTCATCAACACCTTCTAAAACAAAACCAACAAAACGGTCACGCTCAAACTTCACTCGGTCCATCACTTCACGGCCGTTAATCACGATATCACCTTGTGGGTGAACGCCAAAAGCCGGAGCTTTCTCGATTTGGTGTACGCTTTCCGCAGCTGCAATAAGCAGTTTAGATGGCATACAACCAACACGAGCACAGGTTGTACCGTAAGGGCCACCTTCAATCATCACGACACTGTCAGTGTGTGCTTTTGCAGCGCGGTAAGAACCTAAACCTGCCGTACCGCCCCCGATAACTGCTACATCTACATTGACTTGTTTCATAATAATTTTCTCGCAATGGCTGAATTTAGTTTGAACGAACCCCTCCAACTCTGGTGATTTTTTTGAGAGTCAGGATAACGGGTCAGTTTTGTGATTCTGTTTTATTAGGTTTAGCTTGTGACTCTGCTTTTATTGCTAACTATAGGTTAGTAAAAGACAGGCGAGTCACCAGCTATATTCTTTTTCCCAAAACTCAGATAAGAGTGTTTGGAATAGCTAACCCACAAGAGGGTGGGTTAGCTGATACTTCTAAGCCTATATCGGCGATGAAGCGATTAGCCTAGGAAAGTTTCTAGTTCTTCACTACCACCGATGTGTTTGCCACCGATGAATACTTGAGGAACGGTAGTGCGACCAGAGATTGCACGTAGGCTTACTGTTGTTGCATCTTTACCTAGAACCACTTCTTCGTAGTTCAGACCTTTGTCGATTAGGTTCTGTTTTGCTTTCATACAGAAAGGACAGCCTGGCTTAGTGAATACTGTGATTGACTCTTGCTCTTTGTGCTCAGGAGCAAGGTAGTTAAGCATAGTATCTGCATCAGAAACCTTGAACGGGTCGCCTGGTACGTCTTCTTCGATGAACATTTTTTCTACCACGCCGTTTTTAACCAGCATGCTGTAACGCCATGAACGTTTGCCGAAGCCGATGTCGTTTTTCTCAACTAGCATACCCATGCCGTCTGTGAAATCACCGTTACCATCTGGGATGAATGTGATGTTTTCCGCTTCTTGGTCTGCTTTCCAAGCGTTCATTACGAATGTGTCGTTTACTGAAACACACAGAATGTCATCAACACCGTTTTCTTTGAATACAGAGTGTAGCTCGTTGTAACGAGGTAGGTGGCTTGACGAACATGTTGGCGTAAACGCACCTGGTAGGCTGAATACGATAACTGTCTTGTCTTTGAATAGCTCTTCAGTAGTTACGTTAACCCATGCATCACCTTGGCGAGTTGGGAATGTTACTTGAGGGATTGATTGACCTTCTTTAGATGCAAACATATTGATTTCCTTAAATAGTATTTTTAATTTTGTTCTATCAGAGCTTAACGTTTTTCTTCGCTCTGTTTCGTTTCGTTGAGCCCATTATTAGATAAATCCTTTGATAGCTCTAATCGTTTGATGTTATGGTTTTGATAGGTAAATTCTATCAAGAGCATTTTTCTTTTAAATGTTTCTATTAGAACTCTTGTTCTTATTAAAACCTGAGGTAAGAGACTGATCATGAACATTCGTGACTTTGAATACTTGGTGGCGCTCGCAGAGCATAAACACTTCCGAAAAGCGGCAGAAGCGTGCTTTGTCAGTCAGCCGACACTAAGCGGTCAAATACGCAAACTAGAAGATGAAATTGGACTTCAGTTAACCGAGCGTAGTCCAAGGAAGGTAATATTTACAGAATCAGGGTTACAACTTGTTGAACAAGCCAAGCGTATTCTCAATGAAGTGAAAACTTTTAAGGATATGGCGAGTGGACACGGTGAAGCGATGACCGGACCAATGCACATTGGTTTTATTCCAACCGTTGGTCCTTACATTCTGCCTAAGATTGTTCCTCATCTTAAAGAGAGCTTCCCAGATCTTGAGCTTTACCTTCATGAAGCTCAGACCCACCAGTTAGTGAGTCAACTTGAAGATGGCAAGCTGGACTGCTTGGTACTGGCTGCGGTTGATGAAACCGCGGTGTTCAAAGAGATTGATGTGTATGACGAACCATTAAGTGTCGCGGTTCCATGTGACCATGAGTGGGCTCAGCAGGACACCGTTGATATGCTCCAACTCAATGGACAGACAGTATTGGCGTTAGGTGACGGTCACTGTTTAAGAGACCAAGCCCTAGGGTTCTGTTTTGCTGCGGGTGCAAAAGATGACGAGCGCTTTAAAGCGACAAGCTTAGAAACGCTACGTAACATGGTGGCAGCAGGGGCGGGCATTACCTTGCTACCTCAGTTATCGGTGCCAAAGGAAAAGCAGAAAGATGGTGTGTGTTACGTACCTGCGGTGAATCCAACACCTTCACGTCGAATTGTCGTGGCTTACCGTCCGGGCTCTCCATTGAAGGGACGTTTCGAGCAATTGGCTGATACGATTCGAACTCAACTGGAGAAGACGGCTTAGTGCTTGAGTATAGAGCCTAGTCTGGTCAGATATAGATATAAAAAAAGGGTTGATATGAATGCATATCAACCCTTTTTATTGGTTCATGTTACTAGGTTCAACAAACCCTAGTTAGAACAGCTCTTCTACTGCTTCACCTGATGAGGTTGAGTAGATGTCGTCATTGAAACGTTCAGTGATGTACTCGGTTGGCTCTGTGCCTTTCTCGAAGTACTCGAACATTGATGAGCTATCGAACTTGTTGGTCAGTAAGCCAGTTTCACGGTCGATACGAACACGGACGATGTTCTCAGGAATCTCTTTACGCTCAGCAGGAACACCCGCTAACGCCGTACCCATAAAATCAACCCATGCAGGTTCTGCTGTTTTCGCGCCAGCTTCTGCACCCGTAATTTGGTTCTTACCAAGATTTGAGTTCGCTTTGGTTCTGCCTAGGTTGCGGTTGTGGTTATCAAAACCAACCCATACCGTTGCAACCATGCCAGGGCCGTAACCGCTGTACCAAGTATCTTTCGAATCGTTGGTGGTACCCGTTTTTCCGCCAATGTCACGACGCTTCAACGGCTGTGCACGCCAACCTGTACCGTTCCAACCCGTACCTGCGCTCCAATCACCGCCACCCCAGATGTTGCTGTACATCATTTCACGAACAAGGAATGCGTTCTGTTCAGAGATAACTTGAGGTGCGTATTGTACTTTGGCATCCACATCTTGCTCTGCAAACACATCAGCCATTGGGTCTGAGGTCATTTGCTGTTGGCAATCGTCTTTACAAACCACTTTTGGTGTCGCTTCAAATTCAGTCTCACCAAATGGTGTCTCAATGCGGCTGATGTAGAAAGGTTCAACGTAGTAGCCGCCATTAGCGAATACTGAGTAACCTTGAGCTACTTTCATTGGCGTTAAGCTACCCGCACCCAGAGCAATGGTTTCAGAGCGCGGAACTTCATCAATATCAAAGCCAAATCGAGTTAGGTAGTTACGAGTATCATCTAGACCTACTTCGCGCAGTACACGTACCGCCATTACGTTTTTAGACTGAGCTAAGCCAATACGTAAACGAGTTGGACCCACGTAAGTCGGTGGCGAGTTCTTTGGTCGCCATGCGGTACCTTGGCTCTTATCCCATTGGTTAATCGGTGCATCGTTGATCAGTGAGGCTAGCGTTAAGCCTTTCTCAATCGCTGCTGAGTAGATAAAGGGTTTGATACCAGAACCCACCTGACGAATAGATTGCGTTGCACGGTTGAACTTGTTGTGGACAAAGTTAAAGCCACCGACCATCGACAATACCGCGCCGTTGTTCGGGTTCATTGCAACAAATGCTGTGTTCGCATTCGGTACTTGGCTTAGTCGCCATACAATCGGTGTTTCTGATTCTGCAGTCGCTGACTCTTCTGTCGGCTCTTCAGAGACTTCATCGCCGGTAACGGCTTCATGGCGAACCCAGATTTGTTCACCAACCGCCAGAATTTCTTTCGCTTGAGAAGGCGCTGGTCCTTGGCGGTTATCCGTTAGGAATTTACGCGCCCAGTTCATGCCTTGCCATTCGATAGTGCCTTCACCTTGGTTCTTAACCCAAATTTGAGCACTTTTCGAATCAACCGCGGTAACAACAGCAGGGACTAGGTCACCATAGGTTGGTTGAGACTTAAGGTGTTTAACGATTTGTTCTTGATCCCACGCTGATTGCGCAGTCTGCCACAATACTTTTTCAGCACCACGGTAGCCGTGACGCTCATCGTAGCCAAGTAGGTTCTTAATTGCGGCTTGGTTCGCTGCTTTTTGCAGTTTCGAATCAACGGTCGTGTAGACCTTCATGCCTGATGTATAAGCTTCTTCACCATAGCGTTCCACCATCCAAGCACGTGCAACTTCAGCAACATATGGCGCGCTCAGTTCGATCTCTGCACCGTGGTATTTCGAGATAAGCTCTTCGCTACGAGCGTCATCGAACTCTGCTTGAGTGATGTATTTCTCGTCTAACATACGACGCAATACAACGTTACGACGGTTAGTCGCGCGCTCAACAGAGTAAATAGGGTTCATTGTCGAAGGTGCCTTTGGCATACCCGCAAGGGTCGCAATTTCACTCAGCGTGAGATCAGGAAGATCTTTACCGAAGTAAACACGTGCTGCCGCGCCAAAACCATACGAACGGTGACCAAGGAAGATCTTGTTGACGTAAAGCTCCATGATCTCTTCTTTACTAAGAAGTTGCTCAATGTGGATCGCAATGAAGATCTCTTTGATCTTACGCATGATCTTTTTCTCATTAGATAAGAAGAAGTTACGCGCAAGCTGCTGAGTAATGGTACTAGCACCTTGTTTGGCTGAACCCGACATTGCAACCACGAGTGCTGCACGTGTGATACCGATTGGGTCAATACCTGGGTGTTCATAGAAACGGCTATCTTCGGTGGCAATCAGAGCCTCAACTAAGTGGCGAGGAATCTCGTCATAAGTGACTGGATTACGACGCTTTTCACCAAATTGAGAGATCAGCTTACCGTCTTGACTGAAGACTTGCATCGGCGTTTGGAGTTCTACGTCGCGCAAAGTGGCAACATCAGGCAACTCTGGTTTTACGTAAAAATAAAACCCGAAAATTGTACTGACTCCAAGAATCATGCAAATCAATGTAAATATGAATAATCGCTTTATGAACTTCACCGGATAATCCCTGATTAGTTAAGGCTGATAAGCAGCAAACCCTTGTACTCTAGGCTAAAAACTTAGCTTTCGTTTATTAACGCTTATTTAACTAATAATCACAACCCCTAGATAATCAACGAAATGCTTGGCACTTCAGGAGCTAGGTCACATGGGTTCATCATTAATTACAGGTATAGATATAAATCATCACAGCATCAAAGCCGTGGTACTAAAACCCTTGGGGGAGTTGTATGCCCTAGTGGGATACAAAGAGCTGCCGATTTCGGACGACATTTTTACAGCTAACCATACTTTGGAGTATCAGAAAACTGTTAAGAAACTTAAAGAACTTAGGAAAGGACTGCCTTTTGGCTGTCGCAACGTCGCCATTTCGGTACCTGATAACACGGTGATCAGCAAAGTACTGCAAATAGAGAGTGAGTTAGAAGACAGAGAAAAAGAGTTTTCTATCTATCAAACCTTCGCCCATCAATCTCCCTTCCCTATCGAGGAGCTGAGTTTAGATTTTGTAGAGCTGGAAGACAAACGATTTGGTAAAGGTTCGACAAGCAGTTATCAGGTATACGCCACTCGTAAAGAAGTTGTGGATAGCCGAGCGGATGCATTAACCAAGGCTGGCTTCAAACCTGTGGTGGTGGATACACAGGCGCATGGGCTACTTAATATCTGGCAATTGGCCTCGCGCCTGTATCCCGATAAGAAAAACTGGTTGCTGGTGGATGTTGGAATCGACCAAACCTCGCTAGGGGTTATCCCGCAGAATTCGGCGCCTTTCTATAAAGACATCGCCTTTGGCACTCAAGATCTTCGCAGCTCAGATGACCCGAGTGATATCGAGAGCGTGTTCGGTACTATGGAAGAGACACATCAATTCATTGTTAACCTGATTGAGAAGCTCAAGCGTCAATTGCAGCTCTATTCATCGGGAAATGCGCAGCAACCTATCTCAGGGATTTGGTTGATGGGCGAGGGCGCCAGCATCCCTATGGTAACCGAAGAGCTAGAACGCCATTTTCAGTTGAGCTGCGAGTCATTGAATCCTTTGTCTCTGTTTGAGAATAAGGTCGCCAAGAGACGCCGACTGCCGATTGACTGGCAACACTTTGGTATCGCGGCGGGTATGGCGATGAGTGGGCTCAAGTGGCAGGGAGAGAAGCATGTTGCATCAAATTAACCTGCTGCCGTGGCGTGATGAGATTCGTGCTCAGCACAAGAAGCGTTTTATCCATCTGGTCATTCTTGGCGTCATCATTGCGCTTATAGGGCAATGGGCGGTTGGTCACTATTTTCACGATCAACAAGCCAAGCAGCAAGCTCGCCTCAATTACCTCAATCAGTACATTGCTGAGCTCGACCGACAAATTCAGTCGTTAAAAGTCGCAGAGCAAGAACACAAAGCCATTCTGACTCGACTTGATGTGGTTGAGTCGCTGCAGCTTGGCCGTAATAAGACCACCGACTTCATGAACTTGATGCCGGAGCTGATTCCAGAGGGTGTCTATGTCGACAAGATAAAGATGAATGGTCAGGAGATTGAAATGTCGGGCATCAGCGACAGCACTGCTCGTCTCGCCACCATGTTGGACAACCTCGAACGTTCAGATTCTTTGAAAGGGGTCGAGATGCACTCTATCGTTCATAACCGAAAGCGCTTCAATAAAGAGTTTCAGACCTTTAAGGTCTCTTTTGTGTTTAGCCCTGTGTCTTTAGAAAACACAACCGCGAGCAGAAAAGATAAGGGGGCGCATCATGGCTAACCTTCAAAATAGGATTAGTAGGCAAAACAGGATGAGCTTGCAAGATCTCGATGTTGATGAGATCACCGAATGGCCATTGTTGCCTCAGCTTCTCGTGATTCTGGTGTTGATAGTGTTAATCCAAGGTGTAGGCACTTGGCTTTATGTGTTGCCACTCGACGATGAACTGCAACAGATGAAGCAACAAGAACAAACCTTAAAGACGACCTTGCGAATAAAGGCCAACAAGGTTGCAGCCTTGCCTAAATTGCAGAGTCAGCTGGATGAACTAACCAGTCGCTACGATTACCTGTTAGAGCAGCTGCCTGTTCAAAAAGAGCTAGCAAGTATGTTGGCGTCTGTGAATGAACTCGGCTTGGATAATTCGCTGACCTTTACTCGAATCGATTGGGGACAAAAACAGAACAAGGAGTTTCTCTATCGATTGCCTCTCAATATAGAGCTGACAGGTGACTATCACGAGATTGGTGACTTCTCTGCTGCCATCGCCAAGCTGCCGCGTATTATTAGCTTTGATGATGTGAATTGGCAGCGAGTCAGTCAAGAAAGTAGCACGCTGCACTTTAGGGTTCGAGCTTATACCTACCAGTTTAAATCGGAGGTTAATGATGAAACCCAATAGCGCGTTTTACTCAATCGTATTGATGCTTGCGTTGTCAGGCTGCAAAGCTAATCAAGACTCACTGCAAGATTTTGTGGCGCAGGTTGAAGCCAAGGCGAGAAAAGATGTCGAGCAACTTGTCCCAGCAACTGAATTCACGGCGGCGACTTATCAGCGCCGATCTTTGCGTCCTCCCTTTGAACTGCCTAAAGAAGCCATTGTGCAAAACCAACCCTTGGTTAAGAAAGACTGTTGGCAACCCAGCGCCCGTTCTCGTAATGGCAAGTTAGAGAAGTACCCGCTGAGTAAGCTTCGTTTAAGAGGCGTGATGGGCAATGGCTCAAGCGTGTTTGGCTTAGTGCAAACACCCAAAGGCAACGTGGTAAACGTCAAGAAAGGCCAGTTTATCGGCTTAAACAATGGCCGAGTTACTAAGGTGACGAGCCAATACGTTCAGATTAATGAAACTCTTCCAGATGGCTTAGGTTGTTGGCATAAGCGCAACGTTAGGCTGGCTCTGAAGTAAACCAATGTCACATGATGTGGATATGAGATGTAAATATGATTAAAGGAATAAGTGGATTAGTGAGCAAGGCTCTACAAGGTTTTGCTGTGTCTGTGATGTTGGTTGTTAGCGTGCTCAGCCATGCCGAGAGCTTACCGAACAAATTGGAGAATATTGATTTTAGGGTCAATAAGGATAAAGACGCCGTCATCATTATTGAGCTGGCGACCAGCACAGCAGTGGTGGATGTTCAACGAGCTCAGGAAGGGTTAAGTATCGAGCTAATCAATACTCAAGTTGATGATGACAAGCTCTACCTGCTGGATGTGAAGGATTTCGCTACCTTGGTTGAAGGCATTGAAGTCTATAAAGAGACACCAAGCACTCGGCTTCTAGCGACGATTAGCAATGACTATCAGTATGAATACAACCTAAAGGGGCGCTTTATTGAGGTGGTGATCAGCAAACCGGTGCTCGATGAAGCGACCAAAGAAAAAAGCGTTCTAGAGAAAGAGGGCAAGCTGATATCGATTAACTTCCAGGATATCCCGGTACGAAATGTCCTGCAACTGATTGCCGATTACAACGACTTCAATCTCGTGGTGTCTGATTCGGTAGCCGGAAACCTGACGTTACGCTTAGATGGCGTACCTTGGCAGCAAGTTCTCGACATTATCTTGCAAGTTAAAGGCTTGGATAAGCGTGTTGATGGCAATGTTATCTTGGTCGCGCCGAAAGCGGAGCTCGACCTTCGAGAGCAACAAGCGTTAGAGAAATCGCGCTTAGAAGAGGAGTTAGGGGAGCTTAAATCGGAAATCATCAAGATTAACTTTGCTAAAGCCACCGACATCGCTGACATGATTGGAGGTGAAGGTGCGGTCAGCATGTTGTCCGATCGTGGTTCGATTACCATTGATGAGCGCACCAACTCACTGCTCATTCGTGAATTGGAAGAAAACATTGCCGTGATCCGAGGCATCATTGAATCGTTAGACATTCCCGTGAAGCAGGTACAGATAGAGGCACGTATTGTCACAGTTACTGAGGGTAATCTTGATGAGCTTGGCGTGCGCTGGGGCGTTTCCTCAACCAACGGAAGCTTCACCGTTGGTGGCTCAATCGAAGGTAACCACCCATCAGCGATTACGCCGTATGACGACGATAGCGGCAGCAGCGTGATTGATGACTATCTCAACGTCAATTTAGGGGCAACATCGCCGAACGCCTCGAGTATTGCGTTTCAGGTGGCCAAACTGGGTTCAGATACCTTACTCGATCTTGAACTGTCGGCACTGCAACAAGAGTCAAAAGCTGAAATCATTTCTAGTCCACGCTTAATCACCACCAATAAAAAGCCGGCTTATATTGAGCAAGGTACTGAAATTCCTTACTTAGAGTCATCTTCAAGTGGCGCTACGTCGGTTGCATTTAAGAAAGCCGTGTTGAGTCTTAAGGTGACACCGCAGATCACGCCCGATAATCGTTTGGTATTGGATTTGAGCGTGACTCAAGATAGGCCAGGGCAAGTGGTAAAAACTGGAACCGGTGAAGCGGTCGCCATTGATACGCAAAGAATAGGTACGCAAGTGCTTGTTAATAATGGTGAAACTGTCGTGCTTGGCGGGATATTTCAGCACAGCGTGAGCAGTACAGTGGATAAAGTTCCTCTGTTGGGGGACCTGCCAGTTTTGGGCGCATTGTTCCGTCGCAGCTATGAAAATGTGGGTAAAAGTGAACTACTTATTTTTGTCACACCCAAAGTTGTGATTCAGTAATGAACAATTAGATTAAAAATAAAGTTGCATTAGTGGCACCTAACCTTGATAATTTCGGGTCTTATCACGAATTATCTGTGAGGAATCGGTGCCACGGGCCTTTTAATTTCAGTACTTGTACTGACCTACCTTGTGGCGATGTCATTGAATTAACGTTGTAAATTACTGCTAAAAACATGGCTGAGAAACGCAATATTTTTCTTGTTGGCCCAATGGGCGCCGGCAAAAGTACAATTGGTAGACACCTAGCTTCCCAACTTCATATGGAGTTTCTAGACTCTGACACTGTGATCGAAGAGCGCACTGGCGCAGACATCGCATGGGTTTTTGATGTTGAGGGCGAAGAAGGTTTCCGTAAGCGCGAAGAATCTGTAATCAATGATCTGACAGAAGAACAAGGTATTGTTCTTGCGACAGGTGGTGGTTCAGTGTTGAGCAAAGAAAACCGTAACCGTCTATCTGCACGAGGCATTGTTGTATACCTAGAGACAACAATTGAAAAGCAACTTGCTCGCACTAACCGCGACAAGAAACGCCCTCTACTTCAAACAGACAACCCGCGTGATGTGCTAGAAGATCTAGCTGTATCTCGCAACGCACTATACGAAGAAGTGGCGGACTACACAGTTCGTACTGACGACCAAAGTGCAAAAGTGGTAGCCAACCAGATCGTAAAAATGCTAGAAGAACGTTAAGTTCATTTTTTCGGAGAGCAAACCCATGGAACGGATTACGGTCAATCTAGCTGAGCGTAGCTACCCTATCTCTATTGGCGCCGGGTTATTTGAAGACCCGGCGTACCTTTCTTTTTTATCAGGTAAGCAGAAAGTTGTTGTTATCAGTAATGTGACAGTAGCGCCTCTTTATGCTGATAAAATTTTATCGCTATTGGATCAAGTCGGCTGTCAGACATCTCTTCTCGAGCTGCCAGACGGTGAACAGTACAAAACCCTTGAAACGTTCAATTCAGTGATGAGCTACATGCTTGAAGGAAATTACAGCCGCGATGTGGTGGTGATTGCTTTAGGAGGTGGTGTTATCGGTGACTTGGTCGGTTTTGCTGCCTCTTGTTACCAGCGCGGTATTGATTTCATTCAAATCCCGACGACCCTTCTTTCTCAAGTGGACTCTTCTGTTGGTGGTAAAACCGCAGTAAACCATCCTCTTGGTAAGAATATGATCGGCGCTTTTTACCAACCGAAATCTGTGATCATCGATACCAACTGTTTATCAACGCTTCCAGAGCGTGAGTTTGCAGCGGGCATTGCTGAGGTGATCAAATACGGCATCATTTACGATGAAGCCTTCTTTGATTGGTTGGAGCAGAATCTAGAGAAACTTTATCAACTTGATGAAGAAGCACTGATTACCGCGATTGCTCGTTGTTGTGCAATTAAGGCTGAAGTGGTGGCTCTAGATGAAAAAGAGTCAGGAATCAGAGCGTTATTGAACCTAGGTCATACATTTGGTCATGCGATTGAAGCAGAACTAGGCTATGGTAATTGGCTACATGGTGAAGCTGTGTCGTCAGGCACTGTAATGGCAGCTAAAACAGCTCAATTACAGGGACTGATCTCTCAGCAGCAACTTGAGCGAATTATTTCTATACTCAAGAATGCGAAACTACCAATCCATACGCCAGAAAGCATGTCTTTTGAAGACTTTATGAAGCACATGATGCGCGATAAAAAAGTGCTGTCTGGTCAGTTGCGTTTGGTATTACCAACAAGTATTGGTACTGCTGAAGTGGTTGCTGATGTGCCTCAAGATATCATTAAACAAGCGATCGATTTCTGCCGTACTCTTTAAATTTGGTTGTGAGGTTGCCTAGCTAAACTCTAGGCAACTGAAGCGTTTTACTGATCGATCTTATCAGTAGGGATCCCCAATGAGTTTGGCTCATGAATTAAGAGTATTAGAGTTAGAATCTCAAGTTGAGCTGCTAGAGCGCTTACAGCTTTTGACTAACTTTGGTTCAAACCTTGTGACGGTTGCTGGCAAAGCTGGCTCTGGCCGATCTTGGTTGGCTCAGCGTTATCTGGAAGCATGGTCGACAGAAAAAAATCAGTGTTTACTGCTTTGTCATCCAAGCCAAGACGATCAACAACGCCGTGCGCTCATTCTTAGCCAAATTGTTTCTGATCCCCTGTTTAATCAACATGATTCTTTATCGGATAGCCTAACAAGGTTACTGGATGGAGAACCGTGTAATGTGGTTATCGTCGTTGATGATGCCCAACGACTTTCTGAGCTATTGGTATCCGAATTATGGATGTTGGTACTGGAAGCTCAATCAAACCCTCAATGGACGATCAATATCGTTCTCTTCTCGGAACCTGGCCACTTAGATACGTTATTAACGCGTTTGAGCTACGGTCAACAACACAAACCTATCGATCTTGAGATCGATGACCTTTCGCAACCAGAAGCTGAACATTTCTTTGAATCACTGGTGATTAGATATGTTGATGATGAGTCTGAAACTCGCGTGCGACGTGCGTTTAGTAAAGCGCAACCTCTGCCCGGCGAGTTAATGGCTTTAGGAGAATTGAAAGTGGAAAAAAGGATTATTATTCGCTCAATCATTGGCTCACCCATCAATATCGCGATCGTGGTGGCTTTGTTATTGTTGTTAATTGGTGGTGGTTATTGGTGGATGTTCAGTCAACCAACACCAGACGATAAAGCGCAGTCGCTTATCGCTCCGATTGAACAGACAGCTATCCCAACTTTTGAAGTGGAAAGTGGTACCGAGCAAGCTGGAATCGACGGAATGGACGATTCTGAAGCCGAAGCTGACATGAGTTATCAAGGTGCTGATGACGACAGCTCATCTTTGCCACCGACTGTCGTTGAAGATACCGCGAGTGTTGGAGAAGTCGAACAAGATCAGCAGCGTGTCGTAATCACCTCTGATGTGGTTGATGCCTTGCTTGATGATAAACCTGAAAGTGCCGATACCAGTGCGATTGATGCTGCTGTTGAAGAAAACACAGGTGCCGCGGTGAGTTCGCAATCAGATGCAGACAAAGTGGAGTCACAGCCTTCAGCCGATGAAGCAACAGACCTAACACAGTCCACGCCACCGACTAAGAAAATTACATTCTCATTTTCTCGCGAAGAGTTACAAGCTATCTCTCCGCGAGCTTATACTTTGCAGTTGAGTGCGATGACCTCATTGGACGACGTACAGTCTTTCATTGAAGAGTATGACCTTGAGAACAAGGTTCGTATTTACCCAACACTTCGCAACGACACCAAGTGGTTTATTATCACTTATCAAGATTACCCAACGATTCAAGTGGCGAGAGACGCGGTAAGTGCGTTATCAAAACCCCTTCAACAGTTGGAACCTTGGGCAAAATCGATGAATCAAGTGCATCGAGAGATAGAACGTGCGAAATAACCCTGAGCTTAGCCTCAAAATATGTTACATTCCGCAGCCTTATTTTTGAGTTGATAGATAGAGCAGTAAATGAAAAAGCAGCGTGCCTTTCTAAAATGGGCTGGTGGTAAATATGGCCTAGTTGAAGACATCCAACGTCACCTGCCACCTGCTCGTAAATTGGTAGAACCGTTTGTCGGTGCCGGCTCAGTATTTCTGAATACTGACTTTGAACAGTACCTGCTTGCAGATATCAATCCCGATCTTATCAACCTGTACAACCTGCTTAAAACCGATCCTGAAACTTATATCACGGAAGCGAAGCGCTGGTTCTGTCCTGAGAACAACCGTAAAGAAGCCTTCTTAGATATTCGCGCTGAGTTCAATGGTACAGATAACGTCATGTATCGTTCATTGGCTTTCTTGTATATGAACCGATTTGGCTTCAATGGCCTATGTCGTTACAACAAGAAGGGCGGTTTTAACGTTCCATTTGGTTCTTATAAAAAACCTTACTTCCCAGAAGCTGAGCTGGAATTTTTTGCCGAGAAAGCGAAAAAAGCCACTTTCGTCTGTGAGGGATACCATGAAACCTTTAGCCGCGCGCGCAAAGGCTGTGTGGTTTACTGCGATCCTCCATACGCACCACTGTCGAACACGGCAAACTTTACCTCTTACGCAGGTAATGGCTTTAGCTTAGATGACCAAGCTGCACTGGCGGATGTTGCTGAAAAAGCAGCGATGGAACGAGGCATCCCTGTCTTGATCTCAAACCATGACACCACCTTAACGCGCCGTTTATACCATGGTGCAGAACTGAACGTGGTCAAGGTTAAGCGCACCATTAGCCGTAATGGCGCAGGGCGCAATAAAGTCGATGAGTTACTGGCACTTTTTCATAAAGAGAAAAACCAGCAACACGCTTCAGAAGAATTGTAGCGGCCAACATAACCCTCGAACTCATTAAATTGAGTGACCAACGGGTACTTTCATAAACTAATCTTTCGAACTGCTAGGATCTGCTTAGTTGCTTAGGTAGAATTGCACACCAAATAGTCTTGGAATTGAGTCTTGTATTTGTATATGAGATGTCACAAGGCGGTGATATTCGCAATTTACTCACTCTTAAGAGGTTTGGTATGAAAGATTTTCTAATCGCTCCATCGATTTTGTCTGCAGATTTTGCTCGTCTTGGTGAAGACGTAGAAAAAGTACTCGCAGCTGGTGCTGATGTTGTGCACTTCGATGTGATGGACAACCACTACGTACCTAACCTGACTTTTGGCGCGCCTATCTGTAAAGCGCTGCGCGACTACGGTATTACGGCTCCTATCGATGTTCACCTTATGGTTAAGCCAGTAGACAGCATCGTGCCTGAGTTTGCTAAAGCCGGCGCATCAATGATTACCTTCCACGTTGAAGCTTCAGAGCACATCGATCGCACTCTACAGCTAATCAAAGAGCACGGCTGTAAAGCGGGTGTGGTTCTTAACCCTGCAACGCCGCTTTCTTGCTTAGATTACATCCTAGACAAAGTAGACATGATTCTACTGATGTCTGTGAACCCAGGCTTCGGCGGTCAATCTTTCATTCCTCACACGCTAGATAAACTACGTGCTGTTCGTAAGCTGATTGATGAGTCAGGCCGTGATATTCGCCTTGAGATTGATGGCGGCGTGAAGGTTGATAACATCCGTGAAATCGCAGAAGCGGGCGCAGATATGTTCGTTGCGGGTTCAGCTATCTTCAATCAACCGGATTACAAAGAAGTGATTGATGAGATGCGTGCAGAGCTTGCAAAAGTAAACGTATAATCGTAAAACTACAGATAGATTGAATATTAAGGGGCTAATTTGCCCCTTTTTTACGTCTTATCGCTCAACTCATAAGACGAATATAATAAATAGGAAAGTAAGATGTCATTAAGCTCAATAAAACTGATCGCCTTTGATTTGGATGGAACCTTGTTAGACAGCGTGCCTGATTTGACCGTTGCTGCTGACCAAGCTTGTCAGGAGTTGGGCTTCCCTTCAGTGAGCGAAGAACAAGTTCGCGACTACGTAGGTAATGGTGCTGATGTTCTTATCGGACGTTCACTCAGCCGCAACCTGACGGTTGACCCAAGCCTTGAGCCAGAGCTCCTGAAAAAAGCGCGCATCCTGTTTGATGATTTCTATGAGCAGGGCGGTCACAAGCTAAGTCACCTTTACCCATCGGTTAAAGAGACGCTGGCTGAGCTGGATAAAGCCGGCTTCACTATGGCGCTGGTTACCAACAAGCCATCGAAGTTTGTACCAGACGTACTGGCGCAACACGGTATTGATAAGTACTTTGTTGATGTGTTGGGTGGCGACTCTTTCCCAGAGAAAAAACCGAACCCAGTCGCTCTGAACTGGTTGCTAGAAAAGCACAATGTAAAAGCGGAAGAGATGTTGATGGTTGGCGATTCAAGCAACGACATTAAAGCGGCTAAGAATGCAGGTTGTCACTCGTTTGGTCTGACTTACGGTTATAACCACGGCGAGCCGATTTCAGCATCAAACCCTGACTATGTCGCGGATAACGTCGCGCAATTACTAGATGTCGTTCTAGTTTCAGCATAAAGCGGACAAAAGTTAGCTAACCTACTAGCAAAATACTTATCAATGAGTACACTGGATGAGCCGTACAGAAGAGCTGTGCGGCTTTTCTATATTTAAGTTAAGAAGCTAAGCGTTCAATAAACTTAGCGAATAAGCAAAGGAATTAAAACCATGAGCAAGCCCATCGTATTGAGTGGTGTTCAACCATCTGGTGAACTAAGTATCGGTAACTACTTGGGTGCTCTACGTCAATGGCAACAGATGCAAGATGATTACGATTGCCAATACTGTGTTGTAGACCTTCACGCAATTACGGTTCGCCAAGACCCGAAAGCACTGCATGAAGCGACTCTAGACGCACTAGCAATCTGTCTTGCTGTCGGTGTTGATCCAAAGAAGAGCACGCTATTTGTTCAGTCACACGTACCAGAGCATGCTCAACTTGGTTGGCTTCTTAACTGTTACACGCAAATGGGTGAACTGAGCCGTATGACTCAGTTTAAAGATAAGTCTGCACGCCACTCAAATGACGTAAACGTAGGCCTATACGACTACCCAGTGTTGATGGCTGCAGACATCCTGCTTTACGGTGCTCACCAAGTACCTGTAGGTAGCGACCAGAAACAACACCTAGAGCTAGCGCGTGATATCGCAACTCGCTTCAACAACATCTACGGTCCTGAAACGCCAATCTTCCAAGTACCAGAACCTTACATTCCAACAGTGAATGCACGTGTAATGAGCCTGCAAGACGCGACGAAGAAGATGTCTAAGTCGGACGACAACCGTAAGAACGTGATTACTCTGCTAGAAGAGCCTAAGTCGATCATCAAGAAGATCAACAAAGCGCAAACCGATGCAGAAACACCACCACGCATTGCTCACGATTGGGAAAACAAAGCGGGTATCTCTAACCTAATGGGTCTGTACTCTGCAGCGACAGGTAAAACGTTCGAAGAGATCGAAGCGCAGTACCAAGGCGTTGAAATGTACGGTCCGTTCAAGAAAGACGTAGGCGCAGCATTGGTTGAGATGCTTGAGCCGATTCAAGCTGAATATCACCGTATCCGTGCTGACCGTGCCTACATGGACGCAGTAATGAAAGCCGGTGCTGAAAAAGCCTCTGAACGTGCTGCAGTGACACTGAAAAAAGCATACGAAGCAGTAGGTTTTGTTACTCGCCCATAGGGTGAACTAACACAACTCGCTTGAGAATTTGAGCCCAAAGTAGCTGTTGTTTACTTTGGGCTTTTTCATGCCCATTCCATTTGCCTTCCTCGAAACCCCCTTGTTTGAATTGATAATTTACCCAGTATTTAGCTAGCATATCCATCGCTGTAATGCTGTGCAGATGATCTTATTTGGTACCCTCAAGCTTTATAAAATTACACTCGTTTCTATATATGTTGGAAATATATAACGTGCCAAACAATTGATGATTCCAAAGTGATAAGTTCCTCATTTTCTTGCCAACTGACTTATTCCTTTCATAAATAAACCTGATAGTTACCACAAAATACATGACTGCCCATAGATGGCAGTGACTATAACTCGATGAACTCAGGTGAAACGGATGGCTCTTTTACACAAACCTTCATTGCTAGCAGTGGCAATTGGTAGCTTGTTAACCACAAGCGCACACGCTGATTTGTTTATTTCACAATATGTGGAAGGCGGCAGCTACAACAAAGCGGTTGAGATCGCCAATAACGGCGATAGCAGCATTAACTTAGATGGTTACTCACTGGCGAAGTCTGCCAATGGCAACGGATCATGGGGCGCCACTTTACCTTTAGATGGCCACGTTTTAGCGCCCGGTGAGGTGCTTGTTGTTGCTCATACCAGTGCTAGTGATGAGATTAAGGCGGTCGCTGACATTCTAAATGCTTCATTGGCTAATCATAATGGTGACGACCCGCTGGCTATCTTGAATTCAGACGGCTCGGTACATGATGTTGTTGGTTTGATGGGCGATGTGGACTGGGGCAAAGATGTTACTTTGGTTCGTGCGACACAAACACCTTCTGCGACGTTTGATGCTTCACAATGGGTATCGCTACCAAAAGACAGCATTGAAGGCCTAGGTTCACTAGACAGCGTTGAACTGCCAGAAGCGTTCACTTGTACACAAGATGGCTCTGACCCAGTATTCACCACCATTCAAGAAATCCAAGGTGAGGGCGCTACATCGCCATTCATCGATGGCTACCCGTACATCACCGACGATGAATATTTCGTAAAAGGTGTGGTAAGTGCGGTAACAACAGGCCTAACTAAAGGCTTCTACCTGCAAGCACTTGAGGATGATTTCAACTCAAGCACTTCTGAGGGGCTATTTATTCATACCAACCAGTCGAGCTCAGAGCTAGTAGCCGGTGATGTAGTGTGTGTGAAAGGCAAGGTTCAAGAATACTACAGCCACACTCAGCTGAAAGTAGAAAACAACCAATGGCTAAAACAGGGCGAGCAGCAGGCACCTGAAGCTACGGCGATTGAAGTGCTAGACAGTGACGAGAACTTCGCTGCAACGCTTGAACGCTACGAAGGCATGTTGGTGAAAACAACCGAAGCGCTTGATATGCGTGTGACGCGTACCTTTGGTTATGACTACGCAGGTCGTCGTAACAACATGGTACTGGCGCATGAGCGTATTAACATGCAGCCGAACCAGCTTTTCGCCGCGGGATCTGACGAAGCGAAGCAGCAAACTGAAGACAACGCAGACCGCCGTCTTTTCGTTGAAACCGATCAAAAAGCGGCTGATGGACAAGTCCCTTTCTACCCAGATTTTGGCCGCACTGATATCGACCAAGATGGTTCAACAGAAGATTACATCCGCATTGATGACACCATTGTTGGCCTAGAAGGCGTGCTGACTTACAGCTACGGTGAGTACCGTTTAATTGCGACTAACCAGATCTCGGCTGAAAACTATGTGCGTAACGATCCGCGTACCGACAAACCAGACATGGATGAAGGCGACCTACGTATTGCGACCTTCAACGTATTGAACTACTTCAACTCTCCATTTGGTGGCGACGCGAATCAGCACGGCAATAACCGTGGCGCGAACACCATCACTGAGTTTGAGATGCAGCAAGAGAAGATTGTGAACGCGATTCTTCGCTTAGATGCAGACATCATTGGCTTGATGGAAATTGAGAACAATGGCTTTGGTGAAGGCTCTGCCATTCAGCAACTTGTAAACCAACTGAATGATCGCATTGAGCGTAAGAAAGACCGTTATACCTTTGTGGCTGTCGACTCGAACGAAGACGGCGTAACCGACGAGATGGACTCGATTGGTACCGATGTAATCACAACCGGTGTTATCTACCGTAAGAAGGTGGTTAAGCTTAAAGACAGCCGTGTTATCGCGATGCCAAGCCAACAAGCACCAGAGGTGTTAGACGATTCAGGCAAGGTGATTGAAGACGGTAAGAACTACCAACGTGACTCATTGGCGCCAACCTTTAAAGTTAAAGGCACCAAAGAGAAACTCACCGTAGCGATCAACCACTTTAAATCGAAAGGCTCTAAGTGTTGGGAAGATGCTGCTCCGATTGAGCAGGGCGGCCAAGGCGGCGTTGATGCCGATAAGCAAGGTTCATGTGAGAACTTCCGTGTTGCTGCGGCGGTTGCATTAGGTGAAGCGCTCGATGGCATCAAAGGTCACAAAGTGATCCTGGGTGATATGAACTCGTACGGCATGGAAGATCCAATGCTGGTGCTAACCGATTACTCGGAAGAGAAATACGGCAAGCAGATCAAAGCAGCTCGTAATACCTACATTGATGGTGTTGAGCAGTTTGGTGATAGCGGTGCGGTGATTACGAAGAACTACGGTTATATCAATGCTGTGGCTCAAAAGCACCCAGACAGCTGGAGCTACTCATACAATGATGAAGTTGGCGCTCTAGACCACCTGCTGATCAGCGAAAGCCTGAAAGATAGGGTTGTCGATGCTACCGATTGGCACATCAATGGTGGTGAGTCGACGTTGTTTGACTACAACGAAGAGTACAAAGGTGACCTACCTAAGTACCAAGATCACTTCCGTTCATCGGATCATGATCCTGCCGTTCTTGAGCTAAGAGTAGGCGGTTCATTTGGCTTCGGTGCTCTTATGTCACTATTTGGCTTAGCAATGTGGCGTCGTCGTAAGTAGCTCAATCACAAATAGATTGGCTTGCCATACAAGTAAGCCAATTCAGATAACTTAGGGCTATCTGTAAACAATTAAGGTCAACTTAGGTTGGCCTTAATTATTGGCGAAATGCAGTTTCCACTTGCCTTTCGCCATGGGTATTGCACAATACCGCCCCTATATCTCTCAATCATTTAGTATTTAGCAAACGATTTCGACCCATGTTACTTATCATCGATAACTACGACTCTTTTACCTATAACTTGTATCAGTATTTCTGTGAGTTAGGGGTCACTGTGAAAGTTGTTCGCAACGATGAGATTGATATTGCGGGTATAGAATCGCTGAACCCTAGCCATCTTGTTATCTCTCCGGGTCCTTGTACGCCGAATGATGCGGGTATCTCTCTGCAAGTCATTGAGCACTTCGTGGGTAAGTTGCCGATCTTAGGTGTGTGTCTTGGTCATCAAGCCATTGCTCAAGTCTTTGGTGGTGAAGTGGTGAGAGCCAGACAAGTGATGCACGGTAAAACCTCGCCTATTCGTCATAACGGGAAGAGTGTTTTTCAAGGTCTCAATAACCCTCTGACTGTGACTCGTTACCACTCTTTAGTGGTGAAAAACGGCACATTACCAGACTGTTTTGAGCTGACGTCTTGGACGGAATTTGAAGATGGTAGCATGGATGAGATCATGGGTTATCAACACAAAACCTTGCCGATTGATGCCGTCCAATTTCACCCTGAATCGATTAAAACAGAGCAAGGACACCAGCTTCTCGCTAACTTCCTAGCACGCTGAGTGTTTAAATTTGACTCTTTCTCCGTCTAAATAAGCCAGTTTAACGTATTCCATTACCCGTTAAGCGTTTAAATTCGGGCGCTACGCGTCTTCATCCCTCTGACGCCGATCACTTTTTATAACATTTCTCCCTCGTCAGGCTAAGTTTTTAGCCTATGCAAAATTATTCGCGTTATTTCGTCTCGAACCCAATATACCGCAATGCCAGTAAGGCTTTGCTGTTGCTGGTTATACGTTTAGGTAAAAAAAGCTTCATAAAACAGATTAATTGATGCATAAATAGTCATAGGTAGTGACGTTTAGCTGGTTGTAAGGGATGGCTAAAGAATAATCTACTATTGAAAAGGTTAATTAAATGTAAATATAATGCTGCAGCGGGATTATGGCGAGACAAAATATCTTTGTCTCACTTATGAACCATTACGCTTATTTGCGAAGCTTGCGGTATCGAGAAGGAATGTACGATGACAGTGGAAAATAAAGTAGAACGTAGTCTGTTTAATGAGGTGATGGTGCCTTGTTATAACCCAATGGAAATGATCCCAGTAAAAGGGGAAGGCGCACGCGTTTGGGACCAACAAGGCCGAGAGTATATCGACTTTGCTGGTGGTATCGCTGTGAGCTGTTTGGGTCACTGTCACCCAGCAATGGTTAATGCTGTTACCGAGCAAGCAAACAAGATTTGGCACCTAAGTAATGTAATGACTAACGAACCTGCACTGCGTCTAGCGAAGAAGCTAACTGACGTATGTTTTGCAGAAAAAGTATTCTTTGCGAACTCTGGTGCAGAAGCGAACGAAGCAGCACTTAAGCTAGCTCGTCGTTGGGCTGCGGATGTTCACGGTCCTGAGAAATCTGAAATCATTGCATTCAAACAAGGTTTCCACGGTCGTACTTTCTTTACTGTAACCGTTGGTGGTCAAGAAGCTTACTCAGATGGCTTCGGTCCAAAACCTGGCGATGTAACTCACCTACCTTACAACGATATTGCCGCTCTAGAAGCGCATATCTCTGATCGCACTTGTGCCATCATGATGGAACCTCTGCAAGGCGAGGGCGGTATCATCTCTCCAACGGCTGAGTTCGTGAATACGGTTCGTGAACTGTGTGACAAGCACAATGCATTGTTGATTTTTGATGAAGTACAAACAGGTAATGGTCGTACTGGTAACTTCTATGCTTACCAAGGTCTGGGCGTGACGCCAGACATTCTAAGCACAGCGAAGTCTCTAGGTGGCGGTTTCCCTATCGGCGCAATGCTGACGACGTCTGAACTGGCTACACACCTTAAGGTTGGTACGCACGGTTCTACATACGGTGGTAACCCACTGGCGTGTGCGGTAGCTGAAGCAGTGGTTGACGTAGTTAGCCAACCTGAGACTCTAGAAGGCGTAAAAGAGCGTGAAGCGCTATTCCGTGATGGTCTAACTAAGATTAACGACAAATACCAAATATTCAGTGAAGTTCGTGGTAAAGGCCTATTGTTAGGTGCTGCACTGAATGACGAATGGCAAGGGCGTGCGCGTGACGTATTAGTAGCAGCAGGCGAGCAAGGCCTAATGGTACTGGTTGCGGGTGCAAACGTGGTTCGTTTTACTCCATCACTGGTTATCACTAAACAAGAAATTGAAGAAGGTTTATCAAAACTAGACAAAGCAATCGCTACGCTAGTTTAGCCTGAGCGGCGTCATAGGAATGATCGCCATTAGAGCGATCTCATGACGTACTGCTAAAGGCCCAAGCTTCTGGTTTTGGGCCTATTTTGCATCTGGAGGGAATATTGATGCTAGTTGTTCGCCCAATAAAACTGTCTGATTACGATGCGCTGCACACCTGTGCAGTTGAATCAGGTCATGGATTCACATCTCTTCCGGTTAACGAAGAACTGTTAACCAACCGTATTACTCATTCTGAATACAGCTTTGCGAAAGCAGACGTGACCGAACCCGGTGATGAAGGCTATCTAATGGTGGGTTTCGACGCTGAAACTGGCGAAGTTGCTGGTACAACGGGTGTCGAAGCTTCCATTGGCTGGGATGTGCCTTTTTACTCGTACCACATCAGTAAAGTGGTTCACTCTTCACAGCGCCTTAAAGTGAATAACGTGGTTAAGCTGTTGACGTTTGGTAATAACTACACAGGCTGCAGCGAAATTTGTACGCTGTTCTTACGTCCTGATTACCGCAAAGGCTTAAACGGTCGACTGATGTCTAAGTGTCGTTTCCTACTGATGGCTGAGCACCCAGAGCGTTTCTCAAAAACGATCTTTGCTGAGATGCGTGGTGTATCAGATGCGGAAGGCAATTCTCCTTTCTGGCAATGGCTGCAAGAACATTTCTTCTCGATTGACTTCACGCTTGCCGATTACCTAACCGGTATTGGTAAGAAAGGCTTCATTGCTGACCTAATGCCTAAGCTACCTATCTACGTGAACCTACTGAGCAAAGAAGCTCAAGCTGTGATCGGAGAGGTTCATGACAATACGCGCCCTGCACTTAAGTTGCTGGAACGTGAAGGTTTCACCAACCGTGGCTATGTCGACATCTTTGATGGGGGCCCAACGGTTGAGTGTGATCTAAGAAATATCGAATCTGTGCGTCACTCAATTCGAGCACAGGTTCAAATTGCAGAGCACTCTAGCTCTAAAGACTTCCTAATTGGTAATACCTCGTTTGAGAACTTCCGCGCAGTAGCCGCGAAAGGTGCGTATGACCAAGCAAGCGACACAGTGATTTTATCATCTGAAGTAGCAAGCGCTCTTGAAGTAAAAGAAGGCGAATTCGTTCGCATGTTGGCTCAATAAGAGCGGCGATTATCTGTCGAAGATTTTAAGGATAGAAGTATGACTCAGTGGATAGCAGGACAGTGGGTGGCAGGTCAAGGTGACGCCATGACATCAGTAAGCCCATACAACAATGAAGTAGTGTGGCAGGGTGATAGCGCGACACCAGCACAGGTTGAATCTGCAGTAGCAGCAGCTCGTGAAGCCTTCTTGGTTTGGAAAAAACTGAGCTTTGCAGAGCGTGAAGCGATCGTGTTGAACTTTGCTGAGAAAGTTAAAGAGAACAGCGAAGAAATCGCGCAAATCATCGCGAAAGAGACGGGTAAACCGATTTGGGAAACTCGCACTGAAGCGGGCGCAATGGCGGGCAAGATTGCTATTTCAATTCGTGCTTACCATGAGCGTACCGGTGAAGCTTCTCGTGAAGCGGCAGGCAACCAGATTGTACTGCGTCACCGTCCATTAGGCGTGATGGCAGTATTTGGTCCTTATAACTTCCCTGGTCACCTACCTAACGGTCATATTGTTCCTGCACTGCTATCGGGTAATACCGTGGTATTTAAGCCTTCAGAGCAGACACCTTGGACGGGTGAGTTTGCGATGAAATTATGGCAAGAAGCGGGTCTTCCTGCTGGCGTAATCAACTTAGTACAAGGCGCTAAAGAGACAGGTATCGCACTGGCCGATGCTAAAGGTCTTGATGGCGTGCTGTTCACAGGTAGCGCTAATACTGGGCATATCCTGCATCGTCAATTCGCGGGCCAACCGGGCAAGATGCTGGCACTAGAGATGGGTGGCAATAACCCTATGGTGATCAGTGACCAATATGGTGACGCAGACGCAACGGTATACACCATTATCCAATCGGCGTTCATCAGTGCGGGTCAACGTTGTACATGTGCTCGTCGTTTGTACGTGCCTGTTGGCGAGAAGGGGGATCTGCTACTCGATAAGCTGGTCGCAGCGACGCAAAAGATTCGTGTTGATCAGCCATTCGCTGAACCAGCACCCTTCATGGGTCCTCAGATCTCTGAAGCTGCGGCTAAGTTCATTCTGGACGCGCAAGCGAATCTACAATCGTTAGGCGGCGTCAGCCTAGTAGAAGCAAAAGCGGGTCAAGCGGCGTTTGTTTCTCCGGGTATTATCGACGCAACCAACATTGCTGAGCTGCCGGATGAAGAGTACTTCGGTCCACTGCTACAAGTGGTTCGTTACCAATCGCTAAAGCAAGCGGTTGAGCTAGCTAACGACACTCGTTTTGGTTTGTCTGCGGGTCTTGTATCAACAGATGATTCTGAATGGGAATACTTCGTTGACCATATCCGTGCGGGTATTGTTAACCGTAACCGTCAGCTAACTGGCGCAAGTGGTGATGCACCATTTGGTGGTCCGGGTGCTTCAGGCAACCTACGCCCAAGTGCTTACTATGCGGCGGACTACTGTGCTTATCCTATGGCTTCAATGGAAGGCGGTGAAACTCAACTTCCAGCAACGTTTAGCCCGGGTATTGAGCTTTAATTTAGGCTAATGAGTCTTAGGCTCATGCGTTAAGCTTGAAATAGGGAAGTGGTGTTATCGCTTTCCTTTTCCATCACGTCCGACACCTAGATTGGGCGGTAGATAATAATAGAAAAAGTATGTCACAGGCTGATGGCTGCTGACTCTGTGTCTCAGCCTCTCCCTCTCTTATCCAAATTACTAGCTTGCTAGAACCTTTGACAAGGAGTCACCATGACGCCCGATCTACTCTTTAAATCACTTTGGGACGATTACATTCACAGGCTTTGTCCATCGGCTGAGAAAGTGCATCACTTGCTGAAAGAAGATGAAGCGCTGATCAACGACCATATTGCACTGCGTACTTTTAATGTTGCCCCTCTCGGTATTGAAACACTAGCTAAGCCTTTCCTGGAACTGGGTTACAAGGCGTGTGGCGACTACCTGTTTGAGAGCAAGAAGCTAGTGGCTAAACACTACGAGCACCCAGACCCGAAGCAGCCAAAAGTGTTCATTAGTGAATTGAAGGTCGAAGAGTGTTCTAGTGAATTACAACAGATCGTTGCTAAGTTAGTTGAGCAGGTTGATGCAAGCAAGTTTCAAGGCCATGAATTCTTGTTTGGTGGTCGTCTATGGGACTTGAGCTTCGCAGATTTCCAAGTGCTTGCAAAAGAGAGTGAATACGCGTCTTGGCTCGCAGCTCATGGTTACGGTGCCAACCACTTTACAGTGAGCGTTAATCAACTCGATGCTTTTGATGAAGTGCAGGCAGTGAATGATTATTTGAGCGAATCAGGCTTCACGATCAATGCATCTGGTGGCCAGGTTAAAGGCTCTCCAGAGGTCTTATTAGAGCAATCATCAACAATGGCAGATAAAGTCCCAGTTTCATTTGTTGAGGGCAATGAGATGATTCCTGGAGGCTTCTATGAGTTCGCTAAGCGTTATGCGATGGCTAATGGTGAGCTTTATACCGGTTTTGTGGCAGCATCGGCTGACAAGATCTTCGAAAGCACTAACGGTTAAAGAAAGATACGAGTACGGACTTTACCCTAAAGATGCAGATAGGCTTCGCTTCGAGAGTGTTTGCGCTTCGAAGCTGTAGGTGTTTCATTCGTATTTTCTTTGTAGATCTTTAGAAAACAAAAAAGCCACCAAATTTGCATTTGGTGGCTTTCAAATTTTAGGCTCAGTTAATCGAGATTAACGAGTGCCATATACCACGATAGTTTTACCGTGTGCAGAAATTAGGTTCTGCTCTTCTAGCATCTTCAAGATACGACCAACTGTCTCACGAGAACAACCAACGATCTGGCCAATCTCTTGGCGAGTGATCTTGATTTGCATGCCGTCAGGGTGAGTCATTGCATCTGGTTGTTTTGCTAGGTTTAGTAGCGTTTGTGCGATACGACCAGTTACGTCAAGGAACGCTAAGTCACCAACTTTTTGGCTAGTTACTTGTAGACGGTTTGCCATTTGCGCTGATAGACGCATTAGGATGTCTGGGTTCACTTGGATAAGTTGACGGAATTTCTTGAAAGAAATTTCAGCTACTTCACAAGGAGATTTTGCACGAACCCAAGCTGTACGCTCTTGGTCTTCTTCGAATAAGCCTAGCTCACCGATGAAGTCGCCTTGGTTTAGGTAAGAAAGAATCATTTCCTTACCTTCTTCGTCTTTGATAAGAACTGCCACAGAACCTTTAACAATGTAGTACAAGGTTTCTGCCTTTTCACCAGCATGAATCAAAGTACTTTTTGATGGGTACTTATGAATATGACAGTGTGAAAGGAACCACTCTAATGTTGGATCGGTTTGAGGTTTACCTAGAACCATAATATCTCACTTCCTCTGCAGGGTATGCTTGCCGCTTTCCGTATTTTAGCTAAGCCTGGATTGACTTGTAGGATAAGAGCACTCGTTGAGCGCTGCAAGCTATCTTGTGTTTCGTTTAAGAATAGTATCCTTTTTCAGGTACTATTTCTTGATTTTAATCGTGACCAAGCTACGATTTTTTACGCAAAATTGTGCACATGATCACGGTATGAAAAGTAATCAACCAGAATGGTGCTCTGTTAACCAATTTTTCCGGTTTCGATGAGTTGTTGTAGGATCGGCCTTACAATGAGCTCCATAGCAAAACTCATCTTCCCTCCTGGTACCACAAGCGTGTTGTGGCGAGACATAAATGAGCCATCAATCATAGCTAAAAGGTAAGGGAAATCGACGTTTTTGATGCCGCGCAAACGTATAACAACGAAGCTTTCGTCTAAACTTGGGATCCCTTTAGCGTTGAGAGGGTTTGATGTGTCTACCGTTGGAACACGCTGAAAGTTGATGTGAGTACGCGAAAACTGAGGAGTAATGTAGTTAAGGTAATCATCCATCGAGCGAACAATCGAGTCCATTACTGCTTCACGAGAATGACCACGATCGCGTGTGTCGCGAACGAATTTCTGGATCCATTCTAAGTTGACGATAGGTACCATGCCGATCAGCAAGTCGACGTGTTGAGAAACATTGATATCGCCATCAACCACACCGCCGTGCAGGCCTTCGTAAAACATCACATCTGAATTTTCTGGGATCTCTTGCCATGGCGTAAAGGTGCCTGGCATTTGATTGTAAGGAACGGCTTCATCGAACGTGTGCAGGTAGCTACGTACCTTGCCTGTACCTTCGTTACCGTATTTACGGAAGAACTCTTCTAGCGCACCAAAGTCGTTGGCTTGTGGACCAAAGTAGCTGATGTGCTTACCTTGCTCGCGCGCTTTACGGATCTCGACATCCATCTCTGGTCGAGTGAAGCGATGGAAACTATCCCCTTCAACCCAAGCGGCCTTCACGTCCATCATATTGAACATTTTACGGAAGGCTTCTGAGGTGGTGGTGGTGCCGGCTCCTGATGAACCCGTCACCGCAATAATTGGATGTTTAGCGGACATGACAACCCTTGTCTTTTGAGTAACTTACTTGTTAGCAATCGTTTACCACTATAACACGGCTCCTTTATGAGCGCAGCCTAGAAGCGTTTTGTGACTTGAATATCAACGGTTTCATGCAGCTCAGAAAATACGATACTGACTTCTCCTGAGGCTAATTGATGTTTCACTTGGTCAATCTTGTTTTGCAATGAAACCTCTACGTCGCCGTAGTCTGTACCTTCACGCAGCACGAACTCTTTGATGAGGTTTTCCAGTGTTTCTGGTGCAATGTCTTGCCATGGGATGATCATAAATACTTCTCTCTTTTATGTTCATAAATAGGTTTATTGATGTGTTGATTACTGCGTCTAGTGACGTCTACCACTCAGTCCTTAAAAAGGCTCGGTCATTATGCCGAATCTTGGATACTTTCATAGTAGGCTGGCAATGCTTCTTCTAGCCAAAACCTGGGCTTGAGCGTGCTACCGGTAATGAACCCCACATGGCCACCTTTCTGAAACAAGCGATAATCAATATTGTCTGGTAGTACGAATTTTGGAATAACATCATCAGTCATGAAAGGGTCGTCTTTAGCATGAATGATCTGAGTCGGTAGCTTAATCTTATTCAGTTTTGGAAGCGCTGAACATTGAGCATAGTAGTCTTGAGCATTCTTAAATCCATGCAGAGGCGCAGTGATCCTTTCATCAAACTCATACAGTTTGTCTATTTTTTTGATGGTTTCAGCGGAGATACCTATTTTTTCTTGTAACAGGTTAACCTTTTTCAAGGCATTCGATTTGAGTGAGTTGAGCAGGTATTTTTTATAGAGCCTAGAG
The DNA here is from genome assembly GCF_041474095.1 of Vibrio sp. 10N.222.54.A3. Taxonomy (NCBI): domain Bacteria; kingdom Pseudomonadati; phylum Pseudomonadota; class Gammaproteobacteria; order Vibrionales; family Vibrionaceae; genus Vibrio; species Vibrio sp. 10N.222.54.A3. The sequence goes on along the minus strand of NZ_JBFRTN010000025.1, from coordinate 15,858 downwards.
AAGCCTCTTTCAATACGACTGGAGCAGCAAGCTAAATCAAAAGGAGCAGAAACTATCGTTGCCGCCGACAGTAATGGGTCGTCCGCATACTCAGCCAAGTAGTTCGCCAGCATGTTTCCGCCTAGAGATATACCAACCGCAACCTTTGGGTTATTGGGAAATTGCGCGTGTAAGTGTCGTAGAAAGAAACGAGCATCTTCTACTTCTCCTGAATGGTACGCGCGAGCCAAGCGATTCGGTTTTCCGCTGCATCCTCTAAAGTGCATCATCACGGATAACCAACCATCTTTAGCAAACGCATTCATCAGTCCATTGGCGTAAGGGCTTTCAAAGCTGCCTTCCAAACCGTGGAATAGAACGAAAATGGGCTTATTATTCGCATCTCCTCTGCTTTTATTATCACTATTGGGGCTATCTCCCTTCGGGTCCTCGCTCCATGCAAGGTCGAGGAAATCACCGTCGGGAGTTTCTAAGGTTTGCCATTGAGGATCAAATAACGCCTGCTTTCTAATAAACCGTGGCACTAAGGTTTGTAAGTGCGGATTAGAGAGACCAGCCGCTGCGGTAAATATTGTCATAAAACAGTCCATGCTTCTTTTATGGGCTTTGATAAAGTGTTGAGCTTTTAGTGAAACGCCCATGTTTTTATTTGAGCTTGGTTGATTCTCGGCATAAGCGCAAGGCTTCACTTATACGAGATACAAAAGCAGACTATGGGTAACCGTTTGAATAATATCAAGGTTAAGCTTGGATCTTGATTGAATAAAAGGGAAAGAGAACGAGCTAGGGCTGTGGTGCTGGTTCAGAAAAAGCGTCGCAGAGGTTTTCAGCCCCTAATAAACGACAGTACTGAAAAGTGAGCGGTGATTGCTGGTTAGCGTACAGTTGTAGGGAGTTTATACAGTCGACCAGATCGGACTGTTGTTGCTTTTCAAGCTGTAACTCAAACTTTAGCGCTTCACGGTATAGAGAGTCGACAACGTGTGCTTTGAGATGTTTACGTAGCTCTCGATAGCTATGAAGCAGGGTTTCAGAGCGGCTTAAACACTGTTGAACTTTATGCCACTCTTCTTCAGCAAAAGACAATTGCTGCTCATCAAGCCATTTGAGAAGCAGCAGTAGATTGACGTTGCCGTGGAACTGGTTTTGCAAAGCTAAGCACGCATCCTTTACACCGCGCACACTGTAATACTGAAGGCTAAATTGCCATAGTCGTTCCAGTGTTAGTGATATTGGGGCGTGCTCTGGGCTCATAAGCTATCCATATCCTGTTCCATCTGCTCAAGCTCTTCTTGAGTGGACATCCAATCCATTTCAACTTCTTCTAGCTGTGACTTACTGCTCGCTTGGAGAGCGAGTACTTTATTCAGTTTAGCCTTATTTTCAGCTTCATACAGTGATGTGTCGGATAATTCTTGCTCAGCTTCTTCAAGAGCCTGCGTTAATTTATCCATCTGCTTTTCAAATTGAGTGAGCTTTTTACGAAGTGGTGCCGTCAGTTTACGGAACTCGGCTTCTTTACGTTTCTGCTCTTTTTTCGCTGCTGCACTGTTGGCGCCGTCTTTGGCTGGTGCCAATGCTTGTGCTTCTTTGCGCTCAACTTTCTGTTGCTCGGTTAGCCACTTGTAGTAATCGCTTAAGTCACCATCAAACGGTGCGACTTGGCGGTCGTGTACAAGGTATAAATCATCGGTAGTTGCACGCAGTAGGTAACGGTCGTGCGATACGATAACCATTGCGCCTTCAAACGTCTGCAGGGCAAAAGTCAGCGCTTGACGCATGTCGAGATCCAAGTGGTTGGTTGGTTCATCGAGTAGCAACAGGTTCGGTTTTTGCCATACCAGTAGCGCCAGAACTAAACGCGCTTTTTCACCACCAGAGAAGGGTGCCACTTTATCGAGCGCTTTTTCACCTTGGAAACCGAAGCTACCTAGGTAATCACGCAATTGTTGCTCGGTGTGTTTAGGGGCAATCTGCATCATGTGCTGCAGCGGTGTTTCTTCTGGGTGCAACGTTTCTAACTGGTGCTGTGCAAAGTAACCAATCTTAACGCCTTGCGAATAGCTCAGTTCGCCGCCTTGTTGTTTCAGTTCGCCTGAAAGCAACTTAATCAGCGTGGATTTACCAGCACCATTTCGACCAAGCAAACCAATACGACTGCCCGGTACTAGGTTCAAGCGAATCTTTTCTAGAATTAGGTTGTCGTCGTAGCCCGCAGATACCTCATCCATCATCATGATTGGGTTTGGTAGTGCGTCTGGCTCTCTAAACTCAAAGCTGAATGGGTTATCAAACTGAGCAGGTAGTACTTGTTCCATTTTCTCTAGCGCTTTAATACGGCTTTGCGCTTGGCGAGCCTTTGAAGCTTTGTAACGGAAACGGTCAATGTAGCTCTGCATGTGAGACATCTGTTTCTGCTGCTTTTGGTACATCGCTTGTTGCAGAATCAGTTTTTGCGCTCGTTGGGTTTCGAACGATGAGTAGTTACCCGTGTACTCATTGAGCTGTTGGTTTTCAACGTGCACGATGCGGTTGACGATAGGGTCTAAGAAGTCTCTATCGTGCGAGATAAGCACTAGCGTGCCAGGGTAGCTTTGTAACCAACGCTCGAGCCACATTACTGCGTCTAAATCCAAGTGGTTGGTAGGCTCATCGAGTAGCAGTAGGTCACTGCGACACAGTAGGGCTTGCGCTAGGTTCAAACGCATACGCCAACCACCTGAGAATTGAGTCAGGTTCCATGTCATTTGTTCTTGGCTAAAGCCTAGGCCATCCAGTAACTCGGCAGCACGTGCCTTTATGCTGTAACCACCAATGGTTTCAATCTTGCCGTGGATCTCTGCTACCAATGTGCCATTGTCGGCTTGTTCAGCTTTCTCTAGTTGATCTTCAAGGCCGCGGTATTCACGGTCACCATCAATCACGTATTCAATTGCTGTTCTTTCTAATGCAGGGGTTTCTTGAGCAACCCAAGCCATTTCCCAATGGGCAGGTTTGCTGAATGAGCCCGCATCAATAGACAGTTCGTCCTTAATTAAGGCGAATAGCGTAGATTTACCACAGCCGTTTTTACCAACCAAACCGATCTTGTCGCCAGGGTGAAAAGTCGCAGATGCTTGGTCGAGGAGTGGCTTACCGCCGCGTAGCAATTGAATATCAGAGAAAGTAATCATAATTGAAATAGCATAGAAATTAGAGGTGAACAGACGCCTGCATAGTAGGCTGAAACCAGATAAAAGTCGATCACAATGCAATTTGCGTTATGATGCCAATAACATATTAATAACTTTTGCTTAAATTCTTGTGGCCTTGCCACCGTTTAGCCCTCAAAGGAATGTTTCAAAGGAATGAGTAATACTCCCTCGACAGACAAAGCCGTGCCAAAGGTGTTAATAATCTACGCACACCCAGAGCCGCACACCTCTATTGCTAATCAAATGATGGTTAAAAAGGTCGAGTCGCTCGGTCATGTCAAAATTCACGATCTCTACGCCATCTACCCAGACTTCTTTATCGATGTGCCTTATGAGCATGATTTACTCCTAGAGTACGATGTGATTGTGTTCCAGCATCCTCTGTTTATGTATTCCTGTCCTTCGTTATTGAAGGAGTGGTTTGATCGTGTGTTAGGAAAAGGATTTGCATTCGGTGAGCAGAGTGCACTTAAGGGTAAGCATTGGCGCAGTGTTATCACCACGGGTGGTAAAGAAGAGGCGTTTGGTGCTGCAGGCTATAATAAGTATCCCTTACAAGAGATCTTGCAACCGTTTGAGCTAACTGCCGCTTTGTGCCAGATGCACTGGATGTCACCTTTAGTTTTACATTGGGCTAGAAATGTCTCGGATATGACGCGTTACCAACACGCTGAAGAATATCGAAATTGGTTGCGAGATCCGCTACAAGATATAGGAGCAGATGATGGCTCTGACTAATGATTTTCTACAAAGTAGCGTTATATTTTTAGCGGCTGCTGTGGTTGCGGTTCCTATCGCACAGCGCGCTGGTTTGGGTTCAGTCCTCGGTTACCTATTAGCAGGTGTGGCAATTGGCCCATGGGGGCTGGGCTTAATCAGTGATGTAGAGGCGATTCTGCACTTCTCCGAATTCGGGGTGGTACTGCTGCTCTTCCTGATTGGTTTAGAGCTTAACCCGAAAAAACTGTGGCAGATGCGAGCCCCCATTCTCGGGTTGGGCGGCGCGCAAGTGCTGATCACCACTCTAATTATTACCGCCATCGCCTGTCTATTTGGATTAACCTGGCAAACCAGTCTCGTGATAGGTATGGGTTTGGCGCTGTCTTCGACTGCGATTGCCTTGCGTGTTATTGAAGAGCGAGAGCTCGGCGGCAAAGAAGCCGGGCAGTCGGGCTTTGCAGTACTGCTTTTCCAAGATATCGCTGTTATTCCAATGCTAGCAATGTTGCCTCTACTTGCGGGTAATACCGGCGGTAGCTGGGCTGACATGCTGTGGATGCTGGGTGGCGTGATTGGCCTACTGGTCGGTGGCCACTTCTTGTTGAGACCACTTTTCCGATACGTAGTGATGAGTGGTGTGCGTGAGTTATTCACCGTCGCGGCGCTGTTACTTGTGATTGGTATTGCTGTGATCATGCAACGGATTGGCTTGTCGATGGCATTAGGTACCTTCCTAGCGGGCGTACTTCTGGCTGAAAGTGAATATCGACACGAGCTTGAGATCGCGATTGATCCATTCAAAGGTTTACTGCTTGGTCTGTTCTTTATCTCTGTGGGTATGGCGGTAAACCTAGGTCTACTGGCAGAAAGCCCATTCGCAATACTTATTGCAGTGTCGTCGCTAGTCGTATTGAAAGGTTTGGTGCTGTATGCGCTGGCTCGTATCTTCGGCACTCAAGCTAAAGCACGCAGCCGAATGGCGATGATCCTTAGCCAAGGTGGTGAGTTCGCTTTCGTTATTTTTACTGCGGCGAGTGCTCAAGGCATCTTAAGTGGCGAACAAGTGTCGTTCTTACTGGTGGTTGTGAGCCTTTCTATGGTGACCACGCCATTGATGCTTAAACTGCAAGACCGATTCTTTGCACGTCAGCTTAATCAAATCAGTGAAAGTGCGATGTCTTCGGATGTGGTTGATCGCAGCCCTCGAGTGATTATTGCGGGCTTTGGTCGTTTTGGTCAGATCATTGGTCGTCTGATGTATGCCAACAAGATTCGTATCACTGTCCTTGAAAGTGATGCCAGCCAAATACACATCCTTAGAAAGTTCGGCTACAAGGTGTTTTACGGAGACTCGACTCACCTAGAGCTATTACGCGCAGCCGGTGCTGATAAAGCAGAGGCGATTGTGTTGTGTACTGACTCCCCAGATGAAATCATGAAAACCGTCGATTTATGTAAGCAGCACTTCCCACGCTTAAAGATCTTGGCGCGTGCACGAAGCCGTGTTGAAGCGTATCAACTACTTAACCACGGTGTAAGTAACTATTCGCGTGAAACCTTCCTTGGAGCATTGGATTTAGGTCGTCAAACATTGACTGAACTTGGCATGCATCCATATAAAGCGAAGCGAGCAGAAGCACACTTTAGAAAGTTGGATAATGGTATGCTGAAAGAGTTGCTGCCTCAGCATAACGAAGATGCCGAGTTAGCCCAAAGAGCGAAAGAGGCTCGTAAAGAACTTGAAGAGATCTTTGGACACGAGATGGAAAACGATCACCAATCTCGAAACTATTGGCAGTAGCTTGAAGTGATAACTCATGCTTGAGCTTAGAAATAACAGACTATAGAACTAACCTAATAATAAACGCGGTCTCTGCTTAACTTATCAATAAAGTGAGTGGGAAGAACCGCGAATCCAGAGCAGTAAAGGATATGAACGTGAAACAGAAAAAACGCTTTATCGCAGGGGCAAGCTGCCCAAGTTGCAACACTCAAGACACACTCCGTTGGTGGATTGAAAATAATATCGAGCTGGTGGAATGTGTCGATTGTGACTTCACAGAACAGCGTAAACCGAAAACTGTAGAGAAATCTGAACACGCGAATCAAGAAATGATCGGTATTTTTAAGCCAGAATGATTGAGTTTCGTTAATTGATCCCCATAATATCCCGGTACAGAATTTTTCCTAAGCTCAACTGTTCGAGCTTAGTCCAAACCTCCTTGGAGCTCTCATGAAAATTGAAAAGAACGTAGTAGTTAGTGTTGCATATCAAGTGAAACTTGAAGATGGCGTAGTAGTTGACCAATCAACTGCAGAAGCTCCACTAGATTACCTTCACGGTCACAACAACCTAATTACAGGTCTTGAAAAAGAGCTTGAAGGCAAAGTAGCTGGCGACAAGTTCTCTGCAACTGTTACTCCAGAAGACGCATACGGCGAACACAACGACGCACTAGTTCAACGTGTTCCTGCTGACGTATTCCAAGGTGTTGAGCAAATCGAAGTTGGCATGCGTTTCCTAGCGGATACTGACCAAGGTCCAATCCCAGTTGAAGTTACTGAAGTAGATGGCGACGAAGTTGTTGTTGATGGTAACCACATGCTAGCTGGCCAAACTCTAACGTTTGACGTTGAAGTTGTAGCGGTTCGTGAAGCGACTGAAGAAGAAGTTCAACACGGTCACGTACACCAAGAAGGCGGCTGTGGCGGTCACGACCACGATCATGACCACGAAGGCGGTTGCTGTGGTGGCGAAGGCCATGACCACGGTGAAGAGAAAAAAGACGGCTGCTGCGGCGGCGGTAGCTGTGGTTCTCACTAATACCGAATTAACGGTTTAGTTTAAGAATCTTGAAAGCCTCCCTTGTGGAGGCTTTTTGCGTTTAGGAGTCTCGCTTTTTGACCTCGCTTTTCTCTACCAAACTAAGTGTCCGCAAATCTAAGCATTCGTAAAAGTTTGGTTTTCGTTATCAGACATCGAACCATGGATGTGGTATTGATAGCACAACATTATAAGACGACGTCAGTGGAGAGTTTGTATGTCACAGCCTTTTTCAATTGCCATTCATGGTGGTGCAGGAACCATCTTGCGCGAGCAAATGAGCGATGAATTAAAAGCGGGTATTACCGAGGCTTTGGAAAAATCGGTTTTGGCTGGTTATCAAATATTGCAATCGGGTGGTGATGCTCTGGATGCGGTAGTGGCATCGGTTAAGGTGATGGAAGACAGCCCGCACTTTAATGCCGGTAGGGGCTCTGTTTTAACGCATGATGAATTTGTTGAGATGGACGCTTCTGTGATGCATGGCCGCGAAATGGATGCAGGTGCTATTGCAGGCGTTCGCCATATCAAAAACCCAATTGAGCTTGCACGTGATGTGATGCGGAAAAGCGACCATGTGTTGCTGATTGGTGAAGGTGCCGAGAAGTTTGCGTTTGAGCATGAGTACACCTTTGCCGAGCAAGACTACTTCTTTACTGAGCGTCGCTATGACCAACTTCAGTCGATGAAAGAGAAAGGCATCTTTGCTCTGTCTGAAGCGAAATATGATCAGCAGCAAGCTGAGAAATACCCCGACGATAAAAAGTACGGCACGGTTGGTGCGGTCGCATTAGACCATGCGGGTAACTTAGCGGCAGCAACCAGTACCGGTGGCGTGACCAATAAGAAATACGGTCGTGTGGGTGACTCTCCGATCATTGGTGCAGGAACCATCGCTGAAAATGGCAATGTTGCCGTCTCAACAACCGGGATGGGTGAGTTCTTCCTACGTAAAATGGTCGCCAGTGATGTCGCAGCACGAATGCGTTATCTGAAAGAAGATGTGCACACCGCTTGTGAAACGATCATTCAAGGTGAATTGAAAACCATGGGTGGAGAAGGTGGCTTGATCGCTATCGATGGCCAAGGCGATATACATTTTGGTATGAACAGCTCAGGAATGTATCGTGCAAGCGTTGATACTCAAGGTCGTGTTGAAGTGAAGATTTATGCCGACGACTAAGTTGGTATCGGCTTAATTGGCTTTAGCTTATTCACTGAGATGAAATAAACAAAAGGGCGACAGATAAGTATCTGTCGCCCTCTTAGTTTTCTATGTCCCGTCCTGAAATGTGTTTACACATTGAGGACGAGAAACTAACGATATGCGTCGTTAGATTTAATTGGTTATTTTGAACCGCACTTAATAGTGTGGAGGTGGCGTCTCTTCTGATGCGTCAGCTAGATTAGAGCCATCCATATTTTTTACTTTGCCAACCACGAACTTCATCTGATCTTGCATTCTCGTGATTAACATTTGTTGTTGGCTAAGCGCTTCATTGAGTTCTTCAATGGTCTGTTCTTGGAAAGCTAGCTGACACTCTAGGTCATTTACGCGGCTTTCTAGTTGTTCAACTCGCTTTTCTGTCATCGTTCTTAATCCACATTCCAAGCTTGGGCAATGCCCGCAGAGGTGCCCGATATCACACGGTTCTTATCATCAAAGGCTGCATCATACACTACCGCACGAGGAGGGCGAGCATCTTTTAATGGCTCAGCATCGTGGCGAGAAATTCGCTTGCCATCCTGAGTATTCCACACACTCACTTGGCTGGATGGTGTGCCCGTCACCAACATACTGCCGTCATCAGAAAAACGCGCACTCGAGAAAATCAACTGTCGAGACCAGCTTTGCAATTGCGCTTGAGGTTCGCCCGTTTCAAGATCCCAAATCATCGCTTGATTGCCGCCATCAGAGGTAAAAGCCAGTTCACCATCGCGTTGTAGCGCGACTCGTACTACTCTTTGTTCATGCTCAAAGGTGCGCAACACCAAGCCCGACTCGGTATCCCAAAGGTAAGCTTTGTAGTCGTTGCCGCCTGATAATGCGTAGCGGCCATTAGAAGAGAGGGAGACTGAATTCACTTTTTCTCGGTGAGCAAGGAACTCCAGACGGCGTCCGGTGACTAAGTCCACATAGATGGCTTTTCCATTAGAAAGGCCAAGCAGTACTTTTTCACCATTGCTAGAGATATCGACATCGCGAATCAAGCCGTCGGAGATAGACCAGAGCCCTTGTGCTTGAGTCCAAGATAAGTCCCAAACGGCGAAGTTCATCTGGCTAGCGGTAATGGCAAAACGGCCATTGTCCGAGATACGGATACGCGATACTTGGTTTTCTAACTGGTCTTGTGGACCAAGCTGAGCCAACTCTTGGTCTTCGGCGAGGTCCCAAAGGAGCAGTTGCTTTTGCTGAGAGTAGAGCAGGGCGAAGCGTCCATCTCTGCTGAGTGCAAAGCTGGTGGCACCATTGGGCTCAATTTCCCAACGCTGCTCATCATCTTGGAAGAAAAAGCAACCATTTAACAAGGTGATGACAATTGTACATAGCAATGAGTGGAAAAATATTCGCATCACATCTAATAATCCGGTTTGTGTCGAAAGACATATGACTAGTATATTGTTATAACTAACGTATTCACACCAATCTAATCATTAGATTTGTGCACAATAACCAATGGCTTGGCCATTAATTGGAGAATTCAATGAAATCAGTTTTAAAAGTATCACTGCTTGCCGCAACGGTTATGCTAGCAGTTGGTTGTCAGAAAGAAGAACCAAAGGCAGAAGCTCCACAGGTAGAAGAAGTTAAAGTTGAAGCAGTAAACTTTAAAACAGAAGACGACAAAGCGGCATACGCAATCGGCGTATCTTTCGCTAACTACCTAAGCACAAGCATTGATAAGCCAAGCGAGCTAGGTATTAACCTAGACAAAGATATGGTTCTTCAAGGTATCGAAGACGTATTCGCAGAGAAAACTGCACTGAACGAAGAAGAAACTCGCGCAGCTCTTGAAGCTCTAGACAAGCGTGTTGCTGAAACGATGCAAGCACAAGCGGCAGAAAAATTTGCAGAAGTGAAGAAAGCCGGTGATGACTTCCGCGCTGAGTTCGCTAAAACTGAAGGCGTTAAGCAAACTGAATCTGGTCTACTTTACCAAGTAATGACTGCTGGTGAAGGCGCTTCTCCAAAAGACACTGATACCGTTCAAGTACACTACAAAGGTACGCTAACAGACGGTACTCAGTTCGACAGCTCTTACGATCGTGGCGAACCAGCAACATTCCCACTAAACCGCGTAATCCCAGGCTGGACTGAAGGCGTACAACTGATGCAAGTTGGTTCTAAGTACAAGTTCGTTATCCCGCCAGAGCTAGCATACGGTGAGCAAGACACACCGACTATCCCAGCTAACTCAACGCTAGTATTCGAAGTAGAACTACTAAACATCGATAACGCTGAAGCAGCTCCTGCACAGTAATATCGGTTAAAAGCCTCGTACTAAAATACGTTGATTGAATAAAAAGCCTAACTTTGAGTTAGGCTTTTTTTATGATTTGAAGATGAGTATTTGATTTTTAAACTTGTTCTAAATCACTAGTTGCAATGTTAGCTAGGTGTGCAATTAAAATTTTCTGATAAACTTACATAAATTTGTTGATTTTTCACACGAAGGTAAGGAATAAGTGACTACTACAGAAACAGTCAATGCAGATGTGTTACTTGAAATGGAATCAGTCCACGTTATGCCATTCAGTGAACACGATAAAATCATTCTAAGATCTTATGAGGCCGTTGTTGACGGTATTGCGAGCCTTATTGGTCCGTTTTGTGAAATCGTTTTGCACTCTTTAGAAGACCTCAATACTTCTGCGATTAAAATTGCCAACGGCGAAAATACAGGTCGTCAGGTTGGCTCGCCGATTACCGATCTTGCATTGAAGATGCTAAAAGATATTGAAGGCTCTAAGCGTAACTTCTCACGTTCATACTTCACTCGCGCTAAAGGCGGAGTGTTGATGAAGTCGATCACGGTTGCTATCCGCAACGGTGAAGACCGAGTGATTGGCCTACTGTGTATTAACGTGAATCTAGACGCGCCATTCTCACAAGTGCTGCAATCGTTCATGCCTACACAAGACGCAGACGAAGCCGCATCATCGGTTAACTTCGCTAGTGACGTTGAAGAACTTGTCGACCAAACGGTTGAACGCACCATTGAAGAAATTAACGCTGACAAATCGGTATCGAACAATACTAAGAACCGTCAGATCGTGATGGAGCTGTACGACAAAGGTATTTTCGATATTAAAGACGCGATCAACCGCGTTGCTGAGCGACTGAACATCTCTAAGCACACCGTGTACCTATACATCCGCCAACGTAAAACAGAGGATGAAGAGGGTTGCTAAGCTATACACTCCTAGTGAATGGGCCAGTCTATGGCTCACAGTCAGCAAGAAGTGCTTACCAGTTTGCCGTGGCTCTGATTAAACAGGGCCACAAACTTCACAGTGTGTTCTTCTATCAAGATGGCGTCAGTAACGGCTCAGACCTTACCGTACCGGCTAACGATGAATTTGATTTAGCTTCTGCTTGGCAAAAGCTGGCTGATGAGCACGATGTTAGCCTTGAAACCTGTGTGGCAGCTGCGCTAAGACGCGGAGTGATTAGCTCTGAAGAAGCAGAGCAACATCAACTAAGTGCCTCTAACCTAGCCACTGGATTTACTCAAGCCGGATTAGGGAGCTTATCGGAAGCGCTACTAACGCAAGATAGGGTTGTGCAGTTTTGAGAAAGTTAGCCTTTATATTTAACAGTTTCCCTCATACGACCGCAGCGGGTAGAGAAGGGTTAGACGCCCTGCTTGCTGCGTCCGCATATAGTGAAGACATTGCCGTGTTCTTTGTTGGCGATGGCGTGACACAGCTTCTCAAAGCGCAGCAGCCCGACGAAACACTATCGCGTGACTACATCTCTGCATTCAAACTTATGGACCTGTACGACATCGAACAGGTGTATGTGTGTCAGCGTAGTCTGAGTCAGTTTGGTCTTTCAGCAGACAACCTGCTGATCGATGTGACCACCGTTGAAGCCGACGAGTTAACGCAGAAGTTAGCTCAGTGCCAACAGATACTGACTTTCTAGGGGACGCTATGCTTCATATTGTAAAATCAGTCGACAAACTTAAACTCGCATTGACCTATTCTCAGCCACAAGATCAGTATCTTTTGGTGGAAGATGCGGTGTATGTTTGCCTTCCCAATCATGAGTTATTCACTCAAATCTGCGCAGTAGAGCAGGTGTCGGTGTTAAAACCAGATCTCGATAGCCGAGGTTTACAACTACTTGTCTCAAGTACCATTGATCAAGTTGACTTCGATGGCTTCGTTAAACTGACGGTTTTGAACGACAAATCAGTCACTTGGTAGCTGTGTTTTATCAGTTTGGTTGAAAGTAGACCATCCTGAGCTCTAGACGGCTAAAAAAGATCTGTATATTTCTTGACACACCTCCCACTGCTGAATAGAATTTTGCGTCCCTAATTACGACTTGTGATTAGGGATAGATTTTTCACAAAGCTTACTTTCAAGTAAATTTCAGGAGCTAGTTAATGGCAACTATTAACCAGTTGGTTCGCAAACCTCGTGTAAAGCAAGTTGTTAAAAGCAACGTGCCTGCACTAGAAGCGTGCCCACAAAAACGTGGTGTATGTACTCGTGTTTACACTACTACACCTAAAAAACCTAACTCGGCACTACGTAAAGTATGTCGTGTACGTCTAACTAACGGTTTCGAAGTAACTTCGTACATCGGCGGTGAAGGCCACAACCTACAAGAGCACAGTGTTGTACTAATCCGTGGCGGTCGTGTAAAAGACCTTCCGGGTGTTCGTTACCACACTGTTCGCGGCGCACTTGACTGTGCTGGCGTTAACGACCGTAAACAAGGTCGTTCTAAGTACGGTGTGAAACGTCCTAAGTCTTAATTGATTCTCTTTTTTAAAAAGAAATCGTTAAGTAAGGCCAAACACTATTTTATTTATTATTCTGAAAAGTTTTGGAAAAAACCTGAAGAAGACAACGGAGAATATCCATGCCACGTCGTCGCGTAATAGGTCAGCGTAAGATCCTTCCAGATCCTAAGTTCAAATCTGAATTGCTGGCAAAATTCGTTAACATCCTTATGGTTGACGGAAAGAAATCTACTGCAGAAAAAATCGTTTACACTGCACTAGATTCAATGGCTGAGAAGTCTGGTAAAGACCACTTAGCTGTATTTGAAGAAGCTCTTGAAAATGTTCGCCCAGCGGTAGAAGTTAAATCTCGCCGTGTAGGTGGTTCAACTTACCAAGTACCTGTAGAAGTTCGTCCGGTTCGCCGTAACGCTCTTGCTATGCGTTGGGTAGTTGAAGCTGCGCGTAAGCGTGGTGAAAAATCTATGGCTCAACGCCTAGCTGCTGAAATGCTAGACGCGTCTGAGAACAAAGGTACTGCGGTTAAGAAACGTGAAGACGTTCACCGCATGGCTGACGCAAACAAAGCGTTCGCACATTACCGTTGGTAATACCTTTTTAGTGCTGCAAGGTTCCTTGCAGCACTTCTTTAGTTCCTATGCTTATGCTAGGAACTATTGCTATTTCTAGGGCAAGCAATTTTTAGCGAAGCATCGCTTTTAACGCCTAATCTAGACATAGCAATAGTCCCTAAGTCTCTAATAAGAGGATTCAACCGTGGCTCGTAAAACTCCTATAGAGCAATACCGTAATATCGGTATCGTTGCTCACGTAGATGCAGGTAAAACAACCACAAGTGAACGTATTCTGTTCTATACCGGTCTTTCTCACAAAATCGGCGAAGTTCACGATGGTGCAGCAACCATGGACTGGATGGAGCAAGAGCAAGAGCGCGGTATTACGATCACTTCAGCAGCAACCACTACGTTTTGGCGTGGTATGGAAGCTCAGTTCTCGGACCACCGTATTAACATCATCGACACTCCTGGACACGTTGACTTCACAATCGAAGTAGAACGTTCTCTGCGTGTGCTTGATGGTGCAGTTGTTGTGTTTTGTGGCTCATCTGGTGTTGAACCTCAGTCAGAGACAGTATGGCGTCAAGCTGATAAGTACCAAGTTCCACGTATGGTTTTCGTTAATAAAATGGACCGTACCGGCGCTGACTTCTTGCGCGTAGTTGAACAGATCAAGGACCGCTTAGGCGCAACTCCTGTTCCAATTCAACTGAACATTGGTGCTGAAGAAAACTTCCAAGGCGTTGTCGATCTTATCAAGATGAAGGCAATTAACTGGAATGAAGCTGACCAAGGCATGACTTTCACATACGAAGATATTCCTGCAGACATGCAAGAAATGGCTGAAGAATATCGTACAGAACTTGTTGAAGCTGCTGCAGAAGCAAATGAAGAGCTGATGGATAAGTACCTTGAAGAAGGTGAACTAACAGAAGCTGAAATCAAACAAGGTCTTCGTACTCGTACCCTTAATAATGAAATCGTACTTGCTACTTGTGGTAGTGCATTCAAAAACAAAGGTGTACAAGCTGTTCTAGATGCAGTTGTTGATTTCCTTCCTTCTCCAGTCGATGTACCTGCAATTAAAGGTATCGATGAAGATGAGAACGAAGCAGAGCGTCACGCAGACGACAAAGAACCGTTCTCAGCGCTAGCATTTAAGATTGCAACAGACCCATTCGTTGGTACTTTAACTTTCATCCGTGTTTACTCTGGTGTTGTTGAAAGCGGTAAAACAGCTTATAACTCTGTGAAGAAACAACGTGAACGCTTAGGTCGCATTGTTCAAATGCACTCAAACAAGCGAGAAGAAGTAAAAGAAGTACGAGCAGGTGACATCGCAGCCATCATTGGCCTGAAAGATGTGACTACTGGTGAAACCCTTTGTGACCAGAACCATAAGATTGTTCTTGAGCGCATGGAGTTCCCAGACCCAGTTATTCAGATCGTTGTAGAGCCAAGCTCTCAAGCTGATCAAGACAAAATGACTATCGCTCTAGGTAAACTAGCAGCGGAAGACCCATCGTTCCGCGTTGATATGGATGCGGAAACTGGCCAGACTCTGATTTCTGGTATGGGTGAACTACACTTAGATATCATCGTTGACCGTATGAAGCGCGAATTTAGCGTGAACTGCAACGTTGGTAACCCGCAAGTGGCTTACCGTGAGACTATTCGTGGTACAGCGAAAGCGGAAGGTAAATTTATCCGTGAACATGGTGGTAAAGGTCAGTACGGTCACGTATGGCTGAAACTAGAACCATCAGAAGCTGGCGAAGGCTTTGTCTTTGTGGATGAAATTGCCAATGGTATCGTACCGAAAGAGTTTATCGCTTCAGTTGCTAAAGGCGTTGAAGAGCAGATGAACAATGGTGTGCTTGCTGGCTATCCAGTTTTGGATATCAAAGCTACACTATATGATGGTTCTTACCATGAAACAGATTCAAGTGAGATGGCGTTTACAATCGCTGCCTCTATGGCTTTCAGAACGGGTGCACTTGAAGCGCAACCGGTTCTGCTTGAGCCTATGATGAAAGTTGAAGTAACTACTCCAGAAGACTGGATGGGTGACGTTGTTGGCGATATTAACCGTCGTCGCGGCATCATCGAAGGTATGGACGAGGGGACAGCTGGCCTGAAGATAATTCGTGCACAAGTTCCGTTGTCTGTCATGTTCGGTTACGCAACTGATTTACGTTCTGCGACACAAGGTCGTGCTTCTTACTCTATGGAGTTTAGTGAGTACGCTGAAGTGCCTAACAATGTTGCAAAAGCAATCATTGCAGAGCGTGGTTAAACAAAAGGAAGGCATTTTTTTTCATTTTTTGAAAGAACAATGCGTCCAAATATTGCGCTAACGAGAGTTGGCGCATAAAATAGCAATTTCTGGCGCGTCTCGCTCAATAATGAACGTGGCGAATCATAACTAGGAAGGAACACGATTGTGTCTAAAGAAAAATTTGAACGTACGAAACCGCACGTAAACGTTGGTACTATCGGCCACGTTGACCACGGTAAAACAACTCTAACTGCTGCTATCTGTACTACTCTTGCAAAAGTATACGGCGGTGTTGCTAAAGATTTCG
>NZ_JBFRTN010000024.1:43090-100434 GCF_041474095.1 Vibrio sp. 10N.222.54.A3 | reverse complement strand
TAGTTATCTCAAAACCACTATCCACACGCTCAACAGTTGCTAACCATTCGCCATTACCTTTAACGATGGCTGCACTGCCGTTAGCTTCTAGGTCACCTTCAACTTTTACTAGAGTTTTTTCAAAGTCGCCGTTGCCACGGAAAATGATCTCACCACCCTTGCGTTGTACAGTACCTACCCACTCACTGGTGTTTTCGTCGATAACGTGGATTTCGCCGTTAATGATCTTAATTGTAAGGTCACGCTCTTCCATCTCGGGACGGTCTTCACCGAATTCAGGAGACCAACGTGGTGTAGCGTCAACATCAACGTCTGGGTGTTGTGGGAGATAATCCACATCATTGTCGCTATTGGAACTAGACGACGTGCTCAAAAGCCCTGCAACCAATGCAGCAGAAGCGGCACCAACTGCAGCCCAAGTACCGTTAGATTGTTTTTCGTAAGTGACGTCATCGATT
The DNA here is from genome assembly GCF_041474095.1 of Vibrio sp. 10N.222.54.A3. NCBI lineage: Bacteria > Pseudomonadati > Pseudomonadota > Gammaproteobacteria > Vibrionales > Vibrionaceae > Vibrio > Vibrio sp. 10N.222.54.A3. The sequence continues at coordinate 99,976 of NZ_JBFRTN010000024.1, read as the reverse complement.
GTGGCTGTCGTGCCCGGAGTTGCATTCGCGTATTGTTCGTTTAACTTATACTGAACAGAAGCATCGATAGCGTTCATCTGCCCGTCAATAAGTTGAAGTGTTTGTTGGTTTGCTAGTTCTACGTCAACTTGAGGTGCAGAAGCAAAAGCAGGTGCTGCTAATACGCTAGAAATTGATATGGCTAAGAGTGATGCTTTCATAAAGTAGGATCTCGTTATTGAATGGAGCGTCTTGCTATCAATGCCTCCTTGGCAAGTGCGTTTATTATTCGCTGTGGTGAGATTTTCAACAATATAGCCAGCTAGTGTTGATGTATAAATCTAATTTATGCATTTGCGCTTTTTAGGTTGAGACTTGAGGTAAGTATGTTGGGTTGGATAAAAACTTGGGTTAAAAGATATGATAAGTGGTATGAAGAGCTTGGCTTAACGCCTGAGAACAAGCGCAGTTGTGTTGCTTATCGTCGTGATCCTCAAGGGAAACAAATGGAGAGTAGGGAAAATGACACAGCAAATAAGTGACTTTCCGCTGTTTGATACTCATTGCCACGCGGATTTTGAGGCGTTTGAGCAAGGTTTTACACCTGATCAAACTATTGATGGCTATCTTAAAGAAGCGAAACAAGCGCAAGTCGAGAAGTTAATCATCCCTTCTATCGGCCAACGTAACTGGAGGAAGCTCGATGAAATCGCTCAATCTCACCCCAATATTTACTATGCATTAGGCTTCCATCCTTACTTTTTAGAACCGGCCAATGACGAACAATTTTCGGAACTTCGCCAATTACTCGCTTCAAAAAACAGCCAATGTGTCGCGATAGGTGAGTGCGGGCTCGACTTTTTTGTGGACGTTGAACGAGAGAAACAAGAGCGCTTTTTCATCCAACAAATGGAGCTTGCGAAGGAGTTTGACCTGCCTTTAATCATCCATGAGAGGAAGTCTTACAACCGACTTATCGAGCTAATAAAGCAGCATAAGTTCACCTTAGGTGGTGTGATTCACGGTTTTTCTGGGAGTGAACAGCAAGCTTTGGCGTGGTTCAAGCTCGGTTTCTATATTGGCGTCGGTGGAACGATAACTTACCCAAGAGCGCAAAAAACACGCACAACCATCGCAAAATTGCCCCTTGAATGTCTGGTATTGGAAACGGATGCTCCGGACATGCCCATGTATGGAAACCAAGGAAATGTTAATCATTCCAAATATTTAGTTACGATCTTAAATGAACTTTTTTTGCTTAGAAAAGAGCCAAAGCAATCGATTGCAGCGCAAATTTGGCAAAATAGCCATCGCGCATTCGGTATATGTGAATAAAATCGAAGGTTTTTGTTTATCGTTTGCGTAAATTGCACTGAGCTTGTGATTTGGGTCACATTTGCGTGTGAATGGTACATGAATCTTCTACGAAAGTGTGAGGACGGCATTACTTTATTAGTGGTCGCATGAGTATAATTGCCTCCGCTTTATAGCCCCATTTTGTAACACGCCAATAAATAACTAATAAGGAAGTCATAAACTATGAGCCTGTTTATGAGCCTAGTCGGAATGGTTGCACTGATCGCAATCGCAGTACTACTATCTGACAACCGCAAAGCTATTAATCTAAGAACAGTGGGTGGCGCTTTCGCTATCCAATTCGCACTTGGTGCATTCGTACTTTACATCCCTTGGGGTCGTGATCTACTTGCAGGTTTCTCTGCTGGTGTAGCAAACGTGATCGACTACGGTAAAGACGGTACTGGTTTCCTATTCGGCAGCCTAGTTAACTTTTCAGTTGACGGTATCGGTTTCATCTTTGCTTTCCAAGTACTACCAACTCTGATTTTCTTCTCTGCACTTATCTCTGTACTTTACTACATTGGTGTTATGCAAATTGTAATCAAAGTTCTTGGTGGTGGTCTTCAGAAAGCTCTAGGTACTTCTCGCGCCGAGTCTATGTCTGCAGCAGCAAACATCTTCGTTGGTCAAACTGAAGCACCTCTAGTTGTTCGTCCATTTGTTCCTAAAATGACTAACTCTGAACTATTCGCAGTAATGTGTGGTGGTTTGGCTTCTGTAGCTGGTGGTGTACTAGCAGGTTACGCATCTATGGGTGTACCTCTAGAGTACCTAGTTGCAGCGTCATTCATGGCAGCACCTGGTGGTCTACTATTCGCTAAAATCATCAAGCCTGAAACAGATACGCCAGACGACAACATCGCTGACGAAATGGACGGTGGCGATGACAAACCAGCTAACGTTATCGACGCAGCAGCAGGTGGCGCATCAGTTGGTCTACAACTAGCACTTAACGTTGGTGCAATGCTACTAGCATTCATCGGTCTAATTGCTCTAATCAACGGTATCCTAGGTGGCATCGGTGGTTGGTTCGGTATGGAAAACCTAACTCTAGAACTTCTTCTAGGTTGGATCTTCGCACCGCTAGCATTCATCATTGGTGTTCCATGGGAAGAAGCAACTATCGCTGGTTCTTTCATTGGTCAGAAGACAGTTGTTAACGAATTCGTTGCATACCTAAACTTCGTACCATACGTTGGTGAAAACGCTCAAGTTGTTGCAGCAACTGGTCAAGTGATGTCTGAGAAGACTCAAGCTATCATCGCATTCGCACTATGTGGTTTCGCAAACCTTTCTTCAATTGCGATTCTTCTAGGTGGTCTAGGTGGTATTGCACCAAGCCGTCGCCACGACATCGCACGTATGGGTGTTAAAGCGGTAATTGCTGGTACTCTATCTAACCTGATGGCAGCAACAATTGCTGGCTTCTTCCTGTCTTTCTAATTAGTTAGAAATCGATATATAGACGCCATAATAATATCGCCCCGTAGCAAGAAATTGCTGCGGGGCTTTTTTGTTTTTAGGCCTGCCGTTTTTAGTATATGCACGCGCTTATGCTTAGATTCGATGTAGGGTCTAGAATGTTTTTTTGAGATACAAACCGTTTGCGTTCTAAGGAGCACTACAATTTATTGATGGATACCTATAATGTATAAGCTAAAGGGATAGGATGTCTCTGTTGGCAAGAAAGTAACCTCGAAATCAACTCGAACGTTATTCTTCTGGGATTAAGCCAAAATTAGCGATACGCTATAGATGTTAGACACAACATGACTGATTTGTTGTGCCATAGACCAAACTGGTACTGTGCGGTGACAAGGATTGCAATTGGTAGCGAAAGTTATCAAGTCTTCAGGGAACCAAGTCCGTTCATTTGTGGCTACTGAGCATTACTAAAATATCCATCTATACTGGATGGAGGGCGAAGTAGTTAACTATTTGAATATATTGATCGGAGATAGAAATGAGCGATTTAAAAGCAGCAGCTCTACGTGCACTTAAACTTATGGACCTAACTACGCTAAATGACGACGATACTACTGAAAAAGTAGTGGCGCTTTGTCATGACGCGAAGACTGCAGTAGGCAACACCGCTGCAATCTGTATTTACCCTCGCTTTATCCCAGCAGCTAAGAAAGCGTTGCGTGAACAAGGTACTCCAGAAGTACGCATTGCGACTGTAACTAACTTCCCTCATGGTAATGACGACATCGAAATTGCTGTTGCAGAAACAAAAGCAGCGGTAGCGTACGGCGCAGACGAAGTTGACGTAGTATTCCCATACCGTGCTCTTATTGCTGGCAACGAAGAAGTTGGCTTTGAGCTAGTTAAACAGTGTAAAGCAGCTTGTGGTGACATCACGCTTAAAGTGATCATCGAAACAGGTGAACTGAAAGAAGAAGCACTAATCAAGAAAGCTTCTCAAATCTGTATCGAAGCAGGTGCAGACTTCATCAAAACTTCAACAGGTAAAGTGCCAGTAAACGCGACTCCAGAGTACGCGCGCATGATGCTTGAAGTTATCCGTGACATGGGCGTTGCTAAAACAGTTGGTTTCAAACCAGCTGGTGGCGTACGTACTGCTGAAGATGCAGCACTATACCTAGCAATGGCTGATGAGCTACTAGGCGCTGAGTGGGCAGACAACATGCACTACCGTTTTGGTGCTTCAAGCCTACTAACTAACCTTCTTAATACATTAGAAGTGACAGACCAGACTGCTGATCCAGCAGCATACTAATTTACTCGTCATATTTGACACTGCAGCGTTGTTGACTGCGTAAGTTCCTCCTAATCACATAGAGCCTCTATGCTCATAGGAATGAACTCACTGGTCGCCTAACTGCAACGCCAAATATTTAGAGTATTGAACATAATAAGTCTGTTTGATGGAGTGGCGTCAAGCCACTCCATATTACCTCTTTTCCCTACAAACCATACTCACTAGAGTTTGGGAGGCACTAATGTATCTACCTCAAGAAATTATTCGCAGAAAACGTGACGGTGAAGTCCTAACAGCTGAAGAAATTAACTTCTTCATTCAAGGTGTGGCTAAGAACACGGTTTCTGAAGGCCAAATTGCCGCATTCGCAATGGCTATCTTTTTTAATGAAATGACGATGCCAGAACGTATCGCACTAACGTGTGCAATGCGTGATTCAGGCATGGTGATTGACTGGAGCCACATGAACTTTGATGGCCCAATCGTTGATAAACACTCTACTGGTGGTGTTGGCGACGTTACTTCTCTGATGCTTGGCCCAATGGTGGCAGCATGTGGCGGTTTCGTTCCAATGATCTCTGGTCGTGGTTTAGGCCACACTGGCGGTACGCTAGACAAGCTGGAATCTATTCCGGGTTACAACATTACACCAACCAACGATGTGTTCGGTGAAGTAACGAAAGATGCTGGCGTGGCTATCATCGGTCAAACAGGCGATCTAGCTCCTGCTGACAAGCGTGTTTACGCAACTCGTGATATCACAGCAACAGTCGATAACATCTCGCTGATCACGGCTTCAATCCTATCTAAGAAACTGGCTGCGGGCCTTGATTCTCTAGTGATGGATGTAAAAGTAGGTTCAGGCGCATTCATGCCGACTTACGAAGCATCTGAAGAGCTAGCGAAATCTATCGTTGCAGTAGCAAACGGTGCGGGTACTAAAACAACAGCAATCCTAACGGACATGAACCAAGTGCTGGCTTCTTCAGCGGGTAACGCAGTAGAAGTTCGTGAAGCGGTTCAGTTCCTAACGGGTGAATACCGTAATCCACGCTTGTTAGAGATCACGCTAGCATCGTGTGCTGAAATGTTGGTGCTGGGTAACCTAGCTAAAGATTCAGACGAAGCGCGCGAAAAACTGATGGCAGTACTGGATAACGGTAAAGCAGCAGAGTGCTTCGGTAAAATGGTAGCGGGCCTTGGTGGTCCAGTTGATTTCGTAATGAACTACGATAACTACCTAGAAAAAGCAGACATTATTAAGCCAGTGTACGCGTTAGAAAGCGGTGTGGTATCAGCAATGGATACTCGTGCAATTGGTATGGCTGTGGTTGGTATGGGCGGCGGTCGTCGTGTAGCAACTGACAGCATTGATTACGCAGTCGGTTTTGATCACTTCATTCGCCTAGGTGAAGTAGCAAGTGAAGATAAGCCATTAGCAATGATTCATGCTCGTAACGAACAACAGTGGCAAGAAGCTGCAACAGCATTACAAAATGCAATCACTGTGGGCGGAGAATATACAGCAACGCCAGACGTTTACCGTCAGATTCGTTCTGAAGACGTGTAAATAACAGGTATCGGTATACCTCGCGTATACCGATAAACAGAGTTCTGGTGCAAAGAGCAATAAGTTGGTGAAGAAAATGAAAAGAGCATTTATTTTAGTTTTAGATTCATTCGGTATCGGTGAAACAGCGGATGCGGACAAATTTGGTGATGTAGGTTCTGACACTATGGGCCACATCGCAGATCATTGTGACCAAGGTCTTGCAGACAATGCAGATCGTAAAGGTTCACTGACACTGCCAAACCTGTCTAAGCTAGGTCTAGCGATGGCTCACAAAGAGTCTACAGGTCGTTTTGCTCCTGGTATGGATGCAGACGCTGAGATCATTGGCGCTTACGGTCACGCTGCTGAGCTGTCTTCTGGTAAAGACACTCCATCAGGTCACTGGGAAATCGCGGGTGTTCCTGTACTGTTTGACTGGGGCTACTTCACCGACAAAGAGAACAGCTTTCCAAAAGAGCTGACTGACCGCATCCTTGAGCGTGCAGGCCTGTCTGGTTTCTTAGGTAACTGCCACTCATCTGGCACGGAAATCCTAGATAACCTAGGTGAAGAGCACATGAAGACTGGCCTGCCTATCTTCTATACTTCTGCAGACTCTGTTTTCCAGATCGCTTGTCACGAAGAGACATTCGGCCTGCAAAACCTATTAGACCTTTGTCAGATTGCTCGTGAAGAGCTAGAAGACTACAACATTGGTCGTGTTATCGCTCGTCCGTTCATTGGCCCAGGTAAAGGTCAATTCGAACGTACTGGTAACCGTCGTGACCTTTCTGTTGAGCCACCTGCAGCCACCATTCTTCAGAAGTTGGTTGATGAGAAGGGCGGTAACGTTCACTCAATCGGCAAGATCTCTGATATCTATGCGGGTTGTGGCATCACGCAGAAAACCAAAGCAACAGGTATCCCTGCGCTATTTGAAGCAACCAAAGAAGCGATCAATGAAGCGGGCGACAACACTATCGTGTTCACTAACTTCGTTGATTTCGACTCAGCTTACGGTCACCGCCGTGATGTTGCTGGTTACGCAGCTGCACTTGAGTACTTCGATGGTCGCATCAATGAAATCATCGATATGATGAAAGAAGACGATGTGCTTATCCTAACCGCTGACCACGGCTGTGATCCGACATGGCCAGGTACTGACCATACTCGTGAGCACATCCCTGTGATTGTTTACGGTCAGAAGGTTCCAGCCGGTTCTTTAGGCCGTCGCGATACGTTCGCTGATATCGGTCAAAGCTTAGCGTCTTACTTTGGTACATCACCAATGGGACACGGTACAAGCTTTCTATAATAGTTAACGAAGAGAGAGGGAAACCTCTCTCTTCTTTTTTTGTTTTGAGATTAAGGATATTTTCAATGGCTACTCCACATATTAATGCTGAAATGGGTGATTTCGCTGACGTAGTTTTAATGCCAGGCGACCCGCTACGTGCTAAATACATCGCTGAAACCTTCTTAGAAGAAGTGGTTCAAGTGTGCGACGTTCGCAACATGTTTGGTTACACCGGTACTTACAAAGGTCGTAAGGTTTCGGTAATGGGACACGGTATGGGCATTCCATCTTGTTCTATTTACGCGACTGAGCTTATCAAAGACTTTGGTGTGAAGAAGATCATTCGTGTGGGCAGTTGTGGTGCAGTGAGCGAAGATATCAAAGTGCGTGATGTGGTGATCGGCATGGGCGCATGTACTGACTCTAAAGTGAACCGTATTCGCTTTAAAGATCATGACTTTGCGGCGATTGCGGATTACAAAATGGTGCGCGCGGCAGAAGATGCAGCCAAAGCTCTCGGTGTCGGCGTAAAAGTCGGTAACCTGTTCTCGGCTGAGCTGTTCTACACGCCAGATCCAGAGATGTTCGAAGTAATGGACAAATACGGCATTGTTGGCGTAGAGATGGAAGCGGCTGGCATCTATGGTGTATGTGCTGAATACGGCGCAAAAGCTCTAACGATCTGTACTGTTTCTGACCATATCAAGACTGGTGAGCAAACGACATCAGATGAACGTCAAACGACTTTCAACGACATGATGGTTATCGCACTAGACTCAGTGTTGCTTGGTGACCAAGAATAATCTTGATTTGTCTTAGCTTGATAAGTGAACAGATAACAAAAAGCCCCGTTGCTGCCTGAGCGTCGGGGCTTTTTATTGGATTGCTGTACTTATTCTGAGTCTAGTATTTATTGTCAGCCTAGTGTGTTTATGAGCTTACATTTTTCAATAGTAAGTTCTCACCAGACTTAGTTGGTCTTCTGCGAATCAGCATGATGAACAACACGCCACTCACAAACCCCATCAACACCATACCGATCATGTAGCGATCACTTTTGCGGTAGTGGTGATCAGAAATCGCCGTCATCTTACCGGTTTCAAAAGTCACTCGAATAAAGCCGATGATCGTTTTCTCTGGAGAATAAATAGGTTCAACTAACTGTTGTCTGCCGATACTTGCTGTTGAAAGTGGTGTATCTAAGCCAAGAACCTCACGTACCGAGAGGGCTTTTTCGCTCGAAGCCAGTCGAATACCCTCTGCATCATAGATGGTGGTATCGAACACCAGTCGGTCTTGAGATAGCTGGTTAGTCAGATCAAGCAATCGCTCTTGGTCTTGTTGCGTGATCATCTTGCTGGCTGAAAGTGATGCCTGAGAGATAAGCAGCTTGGTAAGAGTTTCCAACTGTTTTGCTTGGATCTTCTCGTTACCTTTACTGATCACGACCGTATTTTTAATCGTTACAACGAACATGGTAGCCAACAAAATGAGGGCTAGCATTCGTAAAGCGTTACGTATTGAGAACAATGATTCATTCATGTTTCACGAAGCCTGAAATAAACAAATGTTATGATTAAGACATATTGAGACTTGCGTTTTCAAATTGCAATAGGTTAACGTTTAGCATAGTTAATTAGGAATCATACACATGGACGCTCAGAAATATCTGCCGATAAAAAGGCATACCACATTATTAACTCGACTCCCCGAGACTCGTTTCGCTTCTCAACTCGCTAAATCCAAGGCCAATTGGATTGTGTTTGGTGAGTACCTATCTCCACAATCTTTCGATGACATCGACTTTTTCACTGGCACTTACAACACCATCCTCGATACGTGGAAGGTTGGGCATTATGAAGTGGCTTTGATGTCAGGCAATCTAACGCCAGCACACGAAGAAATCCTCCAAGCGCTAAAGCTTGATTATGCTTGCCTTAGCGAGGTCCCAGACTTATCTAAGCCAGGTTTGATCGTGATGGATATGGATTCCACAGCGATTCAAATTGAATGCATCGATGAGATTGCCAAGCTAGCTGGAGTGGGAGAGTTAGTCTCTGAAATCACAGAACGAGCAATGCAAGGCGAGCTCGACTTTGAACAGAGCCTACGCCAGCGAGTAGGAGCACTGAAAGGTGCGGATGAATCGATATTAGAGCAAGTGCGTCAGTCATTGCCATTCATGCCAGACTTGGTCGGGCTGGTGAATACTCTAAATAAGCTTGGCTGGAAAACGGCGATTGCATCAGGCGGTTTTACTTACTTCTCTGACTACCTGAAAGATACCCTTGATCTAGACCATGCTCAATCAAACACGCTTGAGATCGTCAACGGTAAGTTGACGGGTGAAGTCTTAGGCGATGTTGTTTCGGCGCAGACCAAAGCGGATATCTTGGTAGAGTTGGCTGAAGAGTACGAATTGGAACTACATAATACCGTTGCCGTTGGTGATGGTGCCAATGACTTGGTGATGATGGGCTCTGCAGGTTTAGGCATTGCCTACCACGCAAAACCAAAAGTAGAGCAGCAAGCTCAAACTGCTGTTCGTTACGCAGGTTTAGGCGGTGTGCTGTGTATCTTGTCGGGTGTATTGGCTAAGCAACAGAAGATCAGCTGGCAAGCGAAACCTTAGGGGCTCTACCTAAGTGCTATTGGCTATGTATCTTATTTAGCAATAGTGGCTCAGACACAAAAAAAGCAGGCTATCAGCCTGCTTTTTCAATTTTCATGCTTAAGTTAATACGCCACTCGAGGCTAGCGTGTTAGCTCCAATCGAATCAGCACTTCATCGGTAATGTCCTCTATCTCGCCATAACCGATAAACGCCGTCACCTCATTCTCTAGCTTCTTAGCTTGATGCATACTGATGCGTGAAAGCTCTTCTAAATCCGACTGGAATAAACTCGTTAGCGGATTAAAGATAGGTGCCGTGGTGACTCGCAATACATACACATCACCTAAGTGCTGTGCTTTCTTGATGAATAAGATGCGTTCCTTTGCTGAGGCGAAGTCTTTGACCAACTTGGTGTGTACCGACTGGATTTTGTCGCCAAACTTCACTGCAGCAATGTACACGTCATGATGCTTAGGCTCCGCACCTTCAATTCTTTTTAGTGGCTCAGCCAACAGTGAGTTGGTGTGACCCTTGAAGATTGGCTCGAGTGAGAACTTTTGGTTGTGACCAAGTTTAGCAAGTAACGTTAGATGCTTATTCAGTGGGAAATTCACACCAATGATCTTACAGCGCAGCGTTGAACTTGGCTTATCAATGAATATTGGGTTACTGACCATCTTGCTCAACAAAATGTTGTGCAGTGATTCGAGTAGCGAATGTGTTGGCAATATCTCTTGCTTCTTAATCAGCTTACTTTGGTTTTGATCGATAAGCCCATTAAGGAAAGCGATGGTACGCATTGTCTTGGCGTTCTCGGCAATAACCAACTGCACGTTGCGACCATTCGGACTCACTCGAATTACGTGGTAAGGCACTGTGCTCAGTGGCAGGTTCTTGTCATAGAGCTGCAGTTCATTGAAGTTCACTAATACCGGATCATTAATCTTGAGTACCATTGGGTGTTCAAGGCTAATGCTCAGTCCACGCTTCGAAATATCTAAGGTGTGTCCGTTCGCCGCTGCGCCATCTTGTGATGTAAGTTGCAACGGTGACTTAAATTGGTATCTAGGCTCTTTACGACGAGTCTGAGAGTCAAAGTAGATGCTTTGAATATTGCCGACGACAGTACGCGGGTGACGGAAGCGGTTCAATTCACTGCTTGGAATGCGTGGCTTTTCACTCAGAAGATAGTCCGCCGCACTTTCGTGATCGCCAATCTCTTGCAAGATTCCGCAATGCGTCAGTTGAGCTGAGCTTTGAGCCAGCGTATCCGAGTGTTTAGCTAATGCTTGTCGCTCAGTGTCTGAAAGTTCGAAAACCGAGAACTTGAACGCCTTCCAACTTTTACGTTTGCCACCGATGTGCCAGAACAGCTGTCTTTGTTCACGAGAGGCTTCAGGCAGCATCATTGAATAGAACAAGGTCTTGTTTTGGTGTTCATGGGTAAAAGAGTAGATAACGTTACTGGTTCCCTTCACTCCTGGTTTCGCCAACAGGTTCATACGTTGCTCGTTGAACAGGGTACCCAGCGCTTGTTGATTTCGTTCGTCGTGCCAATATTGCCATAATGGATGGTTGTTATCCGTCAGTAGGGCAAGCTTTAGTTCGCTGCCGCTGAAAAACAGGGGTAGGTTACAAGTATGCTTTAGATAGGTATGTTCGATTCCTCTAGTACGAGTTCGAATAATCCTATCTTGATTCTCATGGCTGGTTTTCTTACTGGTGCTATTTAAAGACTCATCGAGTAAGCGAGCCACAATATTGTTGTCGCTTACCTTGATGGTTCTTAGAAATTTGACCGCGTTGTTCTCATAAGATTCGTCGATACCCAAAACACGAAATTCAACCGCTTGGTTAACATCGTTTTCTTGGGACTTTTCGATAAGCTCTGAGAACTTAACGCTGATGATCTCGCCGAGGTTGTATCGAAAGGCGCTCGGTACTTTGAACTTTGCACCCGACGGGGAGATATCAACCGTTACACCATGTAGGCTTTGCCCTTTCGATGTGGTGATCTCGACCTGCGAGCTAATCTTGAGTCTGTTCTCTTGGCGTTTTAAGTCGTAACCTAGGTTAATAGCTTCCGCTTCGTACGGGCTATTGGCGCTAGTAATGTCGTGGTTACCTTGAGAAGATGTTTTAACAACGCTCAGAGGCTGAGTTCGCGGAGTCATTACTAACTCCCATGCGCCTTCTGTGTAACCTTTAAACTTTTTCGTACCACGTTGATATGCGTTTAAAGCGATATCATCGAGCCAGTGCTTACGGCCATCGAGAGTGAACTGACGACACTCATTATCAATACGCCCGCGTAAATCAATGCTCTTTGTACACGGAGCCATGATACGATTCAGTTCCATTTTAACCAACAGTTTTAGAGACGGAGATTCGCCTTCTGTCATTTGAGAAAGAAGGAATTCGAAATCTTCGGCGTGGTAGGCCGGGATAAGACGTTCTGCTACAGATAGAATTTCAGATTGCTGCATACTTTTCTTGTTAGAATGGACGGTGCATTTATGTTATCGACTAGTTTAAATCGATCTTTAAGTATAAGTGGTATGACTGCAACGTTTATTTTCACCCGTACGGTCAAATAAGTCACAAATTGACAACATCATTGTGTAACTGAGTAAATTATTGAGGTTTTATGGCTAAGGCAAAACGAGCTTATGTGTGTAATGACTGTGGTGCTGACTTTCCACGTTGGCAGGGGCAGTGCAACGCATGTGGTGCTTGGAACACGATTACAGAAGTTAGGTTAGCCGCTTCACCTCAAGTAGCGCGCAATGAAAGATTATCTGGTTATGCAGGTGCAGTAACAGAATCGAGCGTTCAGACATTATCTGAAATTAATCTACAAGAAGTACCACGCTTTAGTAGTGGCTTTAAAGAGCTAGACCGCGTACTTGGTGGTGGTGTCGTACCGGGTGCTGCGATCCTGATTGGTGGTAACCCGGGTGCCGGTAAATCAACGCTGCTATTACAAACCATGTGTCAGCTTTCTTCTCAATTACCGACTCTCTATGTAACCGGGGAAGAATCTCTGCAACAAGTCGCGATGCGTGCGTCTCGACTTGGATTGCCAAAAGAGTACCTAAAGATGCTCTCAGAAACGAACGTGGATAAGATTTGTCAGGTTGCAGAAAAAGAACAACCTAAGATCATGGTTATCGACTCGATCCAAGTTATGCACGTTGCGGATGTTCAATCTTCTCCGGGCAGTGTTGCACAGGTTCGTGAATCGGCAACCGCATTAACGCGCTACGCAAAACAGAATAACGTTGCTGTGTTCTTAGTTGGACACGTAACTAAAGACGGCACCTTAGCAGGGCCAAAAGTACTTGAGCACATTATTGACTGTTCTGTTTTATTAGATGGCGGAACCGATAGCCGTTTTAGAACGCTACGCAGCCACAAAAACCGTTTTGGTGCAGTGAATGAACTGGGTGTGTTTGCGATGACAGGCCAAGGGCTAAAAGAAGTCAGCAACCCATCCGCTATCTTCTTGTCTCGTGGTGAAGAAGAAACCTCGGGCAGTTCTGTCATGGTGGTGTGGGAAGGGACGCGTCCACTTCTTGTCGAAATCCAAGCGCTGGTGGATTATTCACAGCTGGCTAACCCACGTCGCGTCGCTGTCGGCCTAGAGCAAAACAGGCTTTCTTTGTTATTAGCGGTGCTGCATAAACACGGCGGCTTACAAATGGCTGACCAAGATGTGTTTGTGAATGTCGTCGGTGGTGTTAAAGTAACCGAAACCAGTGCTGATCTTGCGTTGGTGATGGCTCTACTTTCTAGTTTCAGAGACCGCGCATTACCAAAAGATGTGGTGGTATTTGGAGAAGTAGGCCTAGCGGGTGAGATTCGACCTGTACCGAGCGGACAAGAGCGTTTAAATGAAGCATTTAAACACGGCTTTAAGAAAGCGATTGTACCGGCGGCTAACATGCCTAAAGGTGGCATTCCAGGAATGCAGATCCACGGTGTGAAAAAATTATCGGAAGCAATTAATGCTTTTGATGAGTTGTAATTGAACTCACTTCAGCTACTCTATACAGCAGCAATTCAGCCTAACCTTAACGCCGATTAGGCTTTAGGTTAGCACTATAATTAACAATCATTTAGATTGTTACTACTGAGTGCCTTTTTCTATATGTTAGAAAAAGGCAAAGTTTTTTAGTCCCAAATGCATGCAAAGCTATCAGTCTTCACAGATTGTGATATACTCTGCGCGCATTTTATATCCTATTAACAGAGTAAGACAATGGCAGATTTATCGAAATACAGAAACATTGGTATTTTCGCGCACGTTGATGCGGGTAAAACAACTACCACTGAGCGTATCCTTAAGCTAACTGGTCAAATCCACAAGACTGGTGAAGTACATGATGGCGAATCAACGACTGACTTCATGGAACAGGAAGCTGAGCGCGGTATTACTATCCAATCAGCAGCTGTAAGCTGTTTTTGGAACGATCACCGTCTAAACGTTATCGATACTCCTGGACACGTTGACTTCACAGTTGAAGTATACCGTTCTCTTAAAGTTCTTGATGGCGGTATCGGTGTATTCTGTGGTTCTGGTGGTGTTGAACCTCAATCAGAAACTAACTGGCGCTACGCTAACGAATCAGAAGTATCTCGTCTGATCTTCGTTAACAAACTAGACCGTATGGGTGCAGACTTCTACAACGTTGTTGACCAAGTTAAAAACGTTCTAGGTGCAACTCCTCTAGTAATGGTTCTACCAATCGGCCGTGAAGACGAGTTCGTTGGTGTTGTAGACCTACTAAGCCGTAAAGCATACGTTTGGGATGACACTGGTCTTCCTGAAAACTACGAAATCAAAGATGTTCCAGCGGACATGGTTGATGACGTTGAGCAATACCGTGAAGAGCTAATCGAAACTGCTGTAGAGCAAGACGATGACCTAATGGAAGCTTACATGGAAGGTGAAGAGCCTTCTATTGAAGACGTTAAGCGTTGTATCCGTAAAGGTACTCGTGATATCGCATTCTTCCCAACGTTCTGTGGTTCTGCGTTCAAGAACAAAGGTATGCAACTTATCCTTGATGCTGTAGTAGATTACCTACCAGCACCAACTGAAGTTGACCCTCAGCCTCTAATGGATGAGAACGGTGAAGAAACTGGCGAACACGCTATCGTTTCTACAGATGAGACTTTCAAAGCGCTTGCATTCAAAATCATGGATGACCGCTTCGGTGCTCTAACTTTCGTTCGTATTTACTCTGGTAAACTGAACAAAGGTGACACGATTCTTAACTCATTCACTGGCAAGACTGAACGTGTTGGCCGTATGGTTGAGATGCAAGCTGATGACCGTAACGAACTAACTAGCGCACAAGCTGGTGACATCATTGCGATCGTTGGTATGAAGAACGTGCAAACTGGTCACACTCTATGTGATCCTAAGCACCAAGTAACGCTTGAGCCAATGGTATTCCCAACTCCAGTAATCTCAATCGCTGTATCTCCAAAAGATAAAGGCGGTTCTGAGAAAATGGGTATCGCGATCGGTAAAATGGTTGCAGAAGATCCATCTTTCCAAGTTGAGACTGACGAAGAGACTGGCGAAACTATCCTGAAAGGTATGGGTGAACTTCACCTAGACATCAAGGTAGATATCCTTAAGCGTACATACGGCGTTGACCTAACTGTAGGTGCTCCTCAAGTTGCTTACCGTGAAACTATCACTCAAGCAATTGAAGATAGCTACACGCACAAGAAGCAATCTGGTGGTTCTGGTCAATTCGGTAAGATCGATTACCGTATCAAACCAGGCGAAGCAGGTTCTGGCTTCAAGTTCAACTCTGTAGTTGTGGGCGGTAACGTTCCTAAAGAATTCTGGCCTGCAGTTGAGAAAGGCTTCGCATCTATGATGGAAAACGGCGTACTAGCTGGCTTCCCAACTCTAGACGTTGAAGTTGAACTTTTCGATGGTGGTTTCCACGCAGTCGATTCATCTGCTATCGCATTTGAAATCGCAGCGAAAGGCGCATTCCGTCAATCTATGCCTAAAGCTGGCGCGCAACTTCTTGAGCCAATCATGAACGTTGACGTGTTCACTCCAGACGATCACGTTGGTGATGTTATCGGTGACCTTAACCGTCGTCGTGGCATGATCAAAGATCAACAAGCTGGCGTTACTGGTGTTCGTATTAAAGCTGACGTACCTCTTTCTGAGATGTTCGGCTACATCGGTCACCTACGTACTATCACTTCTGGTCGTGGCCAATTCTCTATGGAATTCGCACAATACGCACCATGTCCAACTAACGTTGCTGACGAAGTGATTGCAAAAGTTAAAGCAGAAAAAGAAGCTGGTAAGTAATTAGCCCTTTTCTCAATTAGCTAAAAAAGCCCCGCAAGTGAAAGCTTGCGGGGCTTTTTATTTTCAACAAAACTAATTCTGCTCTCTTATCTTAAGTGCTTATATCCAAAAACTTAAAGTTACAGTGATGCATTAATTTCTTTTCATAGGATAGTGGTAGAGCCATATACGGTGTTCGTTAATATTTTTAGCTGTCCACTGACTAAACCGTAGGTTTCTTCATCACGTGTATCTATGGCATAGCTTTAACTTCAACCGTTATCGTATCTTGATATTTACCAGCTCTCGCAAAGTCTATGTTACCTAGCATTACTTCAAGGGGGAGCCCCCAACGCTTGGTTTCATCATTGTTTGAGAAGGTATAAACTGACTTCCGGTTTACCAAAGCATTATTAAATCGCAACGTATATGGGATCGAGATATTGGGTTCCGACTTCTGCTTTAACTCTCCATATTTTTGCTTTACAACTAACCTTACATTCGAGTTTGAAAGAAGATCAAAATCAGAACGGTAGGTGCGGTTAGATTCAAGATCACCAAGTTGGAAGCGATAACCTGAGCTCCCTGAACGTTGAACGTGTGGCGCATTTGGCACTGAGTTGAAAGCTACAAACGCTGGGACTTTGAGTTTAACTTTGGCATTTTTGGTCTCTTGCTTTCTATCTAAGGAAATAGAGGCTTCAAGAAGTCCGTTATAGTTACCAGATGCTGCTACTTTAGCTTCTGGTACCTTTATCCAAAACTTCGTCCTTTGGCTATTATCCAGAGGTAGTTGAAAACCTTTGCTAGGAAAGTGACTCAATTGACGGAAGTTCTTGTCCAGAATAGTAAGGGGCAAATTCGTTCCAATTGAACTTAAGTAGCTAGATTGTTTATTGTTGACCGATACTATGGCCATTGGGAATCGACAGTTCTGAATATCACGTGACAACTCTAAATAAACAGGAATATAAGCGCCTAAATCTCGCTTAAATTCAACATTGCTTCTGTCGATGTTTAGCATCCACTTGCCATTGCATTCGGCGGCCCAAATTGGTTGAGATAACATGGCTAAACCGAACACTGAGATCTTTAGAAAGTGTTTCATGGTTTATCCCTCTTTAATAAGTAAAGTTGGTAGATAAATCAGGTTGTCATTGATTTCTGGGACGTTCAATTTTGTTGGGCTAAAGCCATCTATGACGATGGTGTAGTTGCCCGGTGCAACGCCTTCCACAACGAACCTGCCTGATCGATTAGTGAAAAATTCATACGTTTTCTGTTGTCCAACCAACTGACCTTGGAAGAGCTTTAATGGTTTTTCTTGTCCGATCTCAATTTTACCAATGATGGTTTTCGATGCTGCCGATCCGATTTTTATTAGATGGCCTGTTTGTGATCCTGGCGTAATGCTGTACTCGTGGTCGCCAAAGTCATAACCTATCGGTGCGTCTGGCACATCAATGTAGATACTGGACAATTGGTGCCCTCCAGACAACTGAACGGCATTACTAATAGTATAGGTAGATATTGCTTCTGCAGGATCATCTGCAACCGCATTAATTTCTACATCAGCATCTAACGAGTTATGAACGGCAATAATTGCCACTGGACCATTGATGGGACGTGACCAAGCTAAGTTACCGTCAGCCAGGGTAAGCGCTGTACTTGCTCGTAAAGAAGCGGTTTGGTAGTTTGCTGAGTTATCAAATGCTAGGTGAGAAACCTTAGCATCTGTGATAAAACGGTTTGCCACATAATTACCCTCGAAAGAGTAAGTTTGAGAGTCGCTCTCGCCTTCAGCAGTCATCGCATAGCCATAACTGCCCGTATAGTCCTCTGATGGGCGTTGAAATTGAGCTCGATAGGTATCTGGTTCGTTGGAGTAGGATATATTTGCATTGTATTCTCCATTGTCAGAGTTCCAGTCCCAATCTGCTGAAAAAGTAAAACGGGTTTCGTCAATGTTTTCATTTGGGTTATCTTCTTTCTCTATACCAGCAGAGAGTGATATATTATAAAATTGCCAAGCAACTTCAGTAGAAGCCTGCCATTGCACTTCAGCCTCTTCAAAATCACGATAGTCACCGCTCAGGATTAAACTAAGGTTATCCGTAATACTGAAAACGTAGTTTGAAAAGACACGAAGTCCAGTACTCGCATCTGCAATCTGCCAGGGTAGTGCAAAATAATTATCCTGGTATTCACTACCAAGGCGAAAGTTTGGGGAGCCATAACTGTCTGTTCCCCATAGTTGATGGGAATAATCTAAGCTGTAGATGCTACCTGTATCGTTATTGGGCTTGTTGTTTTGTGCTGAAGCTCTAACGCCTAAATTCCCCCAATCAGAACCTATTGTTGCAATCACGCCTAGTTGCTGTCCTTCAGGGTGATACAAAGCGTTTGCACCGGCTGTTAAGGTATCGCTAATACCATAGTCATAATAACCAGAAGTTACCCATTGCTCGTCGTCATACTTAAAGTTGTTATCTTCAATCGTCGACGTTAAACCAGAGTAGAATCCAAAATCTGAAATACCTTCGCGTAACAAACGCGAGTTAAAGAACTGGCTATAAACGATGGTATCGGTTCGACCTGATTGATAACTAATATCCAACCGAACATCATTGGTACCAGAAACGAGAGGCAAGTCGTCTAGTGTATATCGACCTGGAGGTAAGCGAATTTCAGTGAGAAAAACGTCGTTAATATAGACTTCTATATCAGCACTCTCATTCAGTACCAGTGGTTGAGTTCCGCCATTTTGGATATTCCGGGTAGGTTGTAAGTCTTGGTACAAACGTTCAAAAGCAAGTCCACCGAGAGGTGTACTAGGAAGGTGTCCGGCACTTGCTTGGGTTACATCGCCAAAGGTAAGTCGAAAAGGGGTTGTCGGTTCATCGAAGAAAAGACGAGCTTCGCCACGATAGACGTCAGAGTTGATATCGTTACCACCAGTAACAAAACCGGAAATGTCAATATTAGCGCCTCGAACGCCGCCAATATTGGTTTTTAATAACCATTCACCAAGCCACGTTTGGGTGTCCTCTGTATTAGAGTCGTTAAACAAGGAGTAGTCAGTACTGGCATTTAATGTATTTTGCATTGTCCAAAAAGCGCTTTCTGAGTATTGGGCGGGTTCATATTTGCTACCAAACGAAAGCAAAAACTCAGCAGCAGCGGTTTCATCAATAACTAGGTTAATATTTTGATCGGAGGAATTGAAGGTTGCACTGATACCCATATGGTTCAGTTGTTCTATCGTAATGTACTCTTCGGAGAAATTTCGTAGCGCCACCAATGTCTCAGGGTTGATCAGCTTTTCAGTTGCCTGCACAAGCTGTTCTACGTTAATGGATCCAACAGTCATACCATCAGAATACGCATTTACTTCGCCGATAGTGTTTTCCCCCCAAGTTACTGGGAATGGGAACAACCAACTTTGCGCGAGCGCGGTTTGTATAACAGTAATGAGAGTGAGACATAAAATGAGATTTTTCATGAAAACCTCACTAGTCTATTGTTTTAACAGAAACTTTCTCTGGCTGCCCTAATTCACTTGGTAAGGTGTACTTGACGGTTGTTCCTGGCATTAAGTAAGCGCTTGTCTTTTTACTTAATACTTCCCAATCGACCGTTTTGTTTGCTTTGTCACCAGAGAAGCTGAACTCCATACCATTCATGTTCAGTACTCGTTTGCCATCGTTACGGATAGCAACCTGGCGATTTTGGAGTGTAGTAGTTGGAATTGATTTACTGGATGTGGGAGAGACAAAAACCAAAGTCGCAAACTCTAATAACATGGAAATAGAACTGTCGTCATCTTCCTCAATTTGATTTTCTAGTTCAATTTGCGAAAAGACGATACGGTAGGTGACGGTTTGTTTTATAGGTCCTGTTGGCATGTAACGTACGCGGAAAGTCTGAGATTTTTGCCCGTCAATTTTAGCTTGAGGTGGAAGGACGAGAAACTCATCTTCCGATGGTGTTAAAATTTCTTCGCCAGTAGAAAAATCAGTTTGATAGACATTTACTTCTAAGAGGATTGGTTCTTCTTCCACATTAGTCACTTTATACAAGCCTTGTGCATTTCGACCAACATCATCAAGTTCTAGATAGATTGGGCTGACTTCGTACGCGAAAAGGGCTGAGCTGAACAATAAAGAAAATAGAAGAGTTATAATCCTAGTCATTGATATTTCTCCATAAAATAAACTTGGCTCGAGAACCGAGCCAAGTTTCTTGCCTAAAAGACATTATCCATAAAGCGTCATTCGGTTATTAGCTTGCTGGACCTGCTGCAGCAAGACTCACTTTGATTTTACCTTTATATTTACCTGCTCGTGCAAAGCCTGAATCTTCAGGTTGTACATAAATTGGATGCTTGTTGATTTTGTTCACCAAGTGTTCGCCCAATGATGGAATTGGCGACGCCGTTACCTCCATGCCATGGTCGTTTTCGGTGTTCGCCACCGTATCTGAACCAATTTTCACTGCGTAGTTAATTTTTTCACTCATATTGTGCTTGGTTACGCCGTTTAGCTGGTAAGCTGTTACTGAAAACTCCAAATCAGTTCCGTAGTTACACCATGCACGCAAGTTACCTACCAAAACTTCCTTATTGTTGAAGCCATTGGACCATGAATCCTCGTGCACTTTGTTCGCTTTGCGTAGAACGTTATTCTTCACATCTTTCTTACCTATTCGCAGTAGACAGCGTTTTGGAACTCGGCCTTCAATTCGAATCGTTTTTTGGTCCGTGTTACTCAGTGTCGTAAAGTCCACAGCATTATTAAATTGAACCGCAGAAGCGCCAAAAGAAAGTGAAGCGGCTGCTACAGCAGTAGCAAGAAGTAACTTTTTCATAACTCAATCCCTCGTTAGTTAAGATGCATATCTGTGCATCGCCTCTAAAGACTACGAGGGAACGGTTAGTCAAACCTCATCACATGGAGTGAAAAATATCGTTTGCATAGGGTGAGTTTAGAATGAGTTTTGTCATAATTCATTTTTCTTTTGATTTAACCTTGTTGCTACCTAGTTAGCGCTTTTTACTTGAGCAAGAAGTTCATATCTCGATCGTAAGTTTAATTTACGAAGTAAGTTTGATGAGTGAGTTTTCACTGTATTGATACTGACGTGCTGCTGAGATGCAATCTGAGAGTTTGAAAGCCCCTTTAGCATCAATGTGCAGGTATCCCTTTCCTTTTTAGTTAACTCTTTGTAATTGATTATATTTTCGCAAGCTGATTCATAATTAGGCTCATTGCTTTGATAGGAAGAAACCAGCTTATTTAACACTGACCTTGGGAACCATATATCTTCTTGATAAACAGATAAAATTGCTTTCGATATAAACTCAAAGTGCTGACCGACTTGCCCTGAAAAGCCTTTCTCTAGCCATACTGTAGAGGTATTGTCATTCACATTGACTGCTAACCAAAATTCGTTTCGTTCATGTAGGATAAATCCGTATCTTTTGGGGCATGGCATTGTTTGAATATCAAATAAAACAACCGTTTCAGGTTCGAGTTTCGGTACTTGCACAAAGCATTGGGAATGAGTGATTTGCGCGCTAGGAATAGATACCGAAAGTAGGTCTTTTATCACCCTATAGTATGAATTATTGCGGGTAAGGACATGAATGTCTAACGCGAGTTCAGAATCAACTTCCATGATTGACCTCTCTATTTACTCATACACAAAATCTTTATTAATCGCTAGGTTAATGGGGAGTTATCCCACTGTCTCTGGTTCAATAATATTAGTATTGATTGAGCATTATTCAATGGAATGGATGTGCTATTTGTTTTAATTATTGATTTTCAAAGGAAAATAATAAAATTGAATGGAATGCGCACCAATGGGTTCATACTTTAGTACCGTAAATGGTGCGTTTGTTAAAGGTAGGGACTAGCTAGTTTTTAGTTGGATGTAGATTTGCTCTACCTTGGTACGTGCCCAATCTGTTTTACGCAAAAACTTTAAGCTCGATTTAATGCTTGGGTCTTTTTTAAAGCAGTTGATGTTCACCATGTAACTCAACTCTTCCCAACCGTAATGTTCAACCAATTCAGTCAGTAGCTTCTGTAGCGTGATACCGTGAAGTGGATTATTGTCTTGTGTCATGAGATGTTCTCGCCATTTATTTGAGCTAAGTATACCAGTTTCGCCTTATGAATTATCCGACCATTTGAGTTCGTAGTCGGTGTGGATAATCGAAAGCTCTTCTCTACCTGTATTACCAAATAATTTAACCTGATTCTGCATCCATTCTTCGAAACGTTTTATCTTTTCTCGATGAAAGTAACCTGGAGGCGCACACAAAAAATAATTGTACTTAGGCTTCAGCGCGATGTTTCCGATTCGCACCAATTTCTTTTCTTGTAAATAGCGGTATACCAAGCTGTGCTTAACAAGCGCGACACCTTGAACGGATAGCGCACATTCTAACACAAAATGAGAGCCATCAAATTGCAGTGATGTTCGGCCAGCTTTTACCCCTGCGACTTGTAACCAGAGATTCCAATCCATATCAGGCCAACGGTCTTCAATAAGTTCCGCTTTATGCAGATCGTCGATGTCATAGATACCATGTTTCTCTTGATAAATAGGGTGGCAAACCGGGTAAATGACCTCGTCCATCAACCAACGTGATTCGATGTTTGGGTAGTCTCCATGACCGTATCGAACGCAGATATCGACATTAGAATCTTCAAATGTGACTAGCTTATTGGTCGGCTCAATTAGCATGGATAGATCAGGGTGGCGATCGCGAAAGTCGCCAATTCTTGGTACGAGCCAATGCTGAGCAAAGGAAGGCACGGTAGAGATCGACAGTTGAGTGGGGTTAGGATCTTGGTTGATTCGTCTCACCCCATCTTGAATATGAGCAAAGCCTTTCTTCGCTTGCAGGTAAAGCACTTCACCTTCATGGGTTAATACTATTTTTCGGTGCTGGCGAATAAACAGATCTGCGCCTAACCACTCTTCAAGTTGGCGAATTTGTTGGCTGACTGCTGCAGCCGTGACAAATAGCTTTTGTGCGGCGAGTTTAAAACTGCCTGTTTCTGCCGCCGTGTAAAAATAGTAGATCCCTTGGAATGGTGGAGTGCGTTCTCTCACATTAGTTTTCCTTAACTGAATGCCAGTATCTATCGTTTGTCGATGTTGCTCTACTGGTCGATTATTGACCATAACAAAGCAAAAGATCAACAGGAGAAAGGCTATGAATACGATCACAGCAACAGCAAATACCAACCATTCATTTTTATCATCATTATCAATTAAGAAATTCTATTCTAAATTAGACCTGTACTTTCAAAATCGTAGAACCAGAAAGCAACTGTCTGAGCTACCCGATTATTTACTGAGAGATATTGGGATTACGTCGGAACAAGTCGAGAAAGAACTGAAGAAGTCATTTTGGGAGTGATTCAAGGCAGCGTAGCTTTTAACTCGACGTTGCTTTAACTCAACATAGTTTTGTCGGTGTCGGGACGTTTACGTTACCGTTCTATGTTGAGTTAGGTTGATGGTTTATATAAAGAAGTGAGAGATGAGATTTAACTCTCCAATAGCTCGTTTACTTCTTCGTGCAACCAATTGGTGAACGCGGTAATGCGCTCTTCTCTCGGGGAGTTAGGATCAAAGCATAGGTTTACTTGAACACCAGGTGTCATGCCAATATTAAAGGGCTTCACTAACAAGCCGCGTTCGATGAAGTCACCAGCCAAGCTGTCTGTTGCCAAGCAAACCCCATGCCCTGCCATGACCGTGGTTAGCCCCATATCAAAGGTTCCTACTTCCATCCACTGAATGGTGCTGCTTTGAGTCGATATGTTTGCTTGCCTAAACCATTCCTCCCACGGGAAACAACCGCTATCAAACTGAATCAGCCAACATTTGAGGAGTTGTTCAGGTGATGTGAAGTTCAAAGAGTTTGCGAGTTCAGGGGAGCAAAAAGGGTAAACCGGTTCGTTGATTAGCATCTCGAGAGTTAAGCCTTCTTCAACACACAGATCTTCGCCCTGCAGAATAGCCACGTCAATCTCACCATGTTTTAAATTTGGGGTGTCAGACCCTGTGAGCACCTTAATTGGGATCTCTGGGTGTTTTACCGAGAACTTCCACAGCCTAGGCAGCAACCAACGAGAAGCAAAAGAAGGGGGACTTCTAACAACAAGCAACCCTTGAATAGGTTCTGATTGGATCTTGTTTAACCCCAGCAGAACCTCTTGAAATCCATCAGAGACATGTCTAAAAAGTGTGTGCCCTTCATGTGTCAAAGTCATTGCACGCCCCTTACGAATAAAGAGCTTACATCCAACCTGTTCTTCTAACTGTCGAATCTTCTGGCTGACTGCTGCCTGAGTGACGAACAGCTCTTCAGCCGCTTTACTGTAATTGCTCAAGCGTGCTGCAACTTCAAAGTAACGGAGGCCTGAAAGGTGACGCAGTCTATTGTCCATAATCTCAGTTTATAGTTCTTGTTAATAATGATTGTTCGCTTATCGAACAGGTTGTTTTCATAATAGCGATAAATAAACAGGGAATACAAGAGAGAGAACATGAAAGCAATAACCTGCTGGGTCGGTATATTTGTTACTCAGGTACTTAAAATCAATGATAATACTAAGGTGAGGAAGCCGACTAAATCTAGACAAGTTGTTTGCTTGGAATCGTTAAGTCATCGAATGAGAAAGGATGTCGGCTTAGATTACGAGAGTAGTGATGCTGCGGATTATACTAAGTACTTATAATGTGAGCTTACAAAAAAGGAGCCATAATGGCTCCCTCTCGATTTTAATTATTCTTCCCAAACCACCAATTTATCTTTCGGCCAGTTATGACCGACTTCATGGTATTTCTGCTCTAGTACATGGCGTTTGATCTTGAGTGTTGGTGTTAACACGCCATTCTCAATGCTCCATGGTTCCTTAATCATCAATACACCTTTGATCTTCTCGTGTGAACCAAGCTGCTCGTTCATTTTCTCGATAACGCGCTTTGTCGTTTTCTCATAGCGAGCTCGATCGAAATTAGGGAAGTCATGCGGTACCACAAGTAGGATTGGACCAGGTAGGCCAAGACCTATCAAACACATCATTTCTACGCGGCTGTACTCAAACAGTTTGTTTTCGATTGGTACAGGGGCAACAAACTTACCTTTAGCGGTTTTAAAGGTATCTTTCTTACGCCCACGAATCGTTAGGTAACCTTCACTATCGATATCACCGATATCACCGGTATGAAGCCAACCATCCGAGTTAAAAGACTCTTGGGTTGCAATATCATTCTTGTAGTAACCAGAGAATAAGCCTTTGCCTCGAACTAGAATCTCTTCATCTTCAGCTATTTTGAGTTCGATCCCTGGACCTGCATTACCAACCGTACCAATTTTATCGGCTCTGAATGGGTAATTGAGCGTGCTGTAGGCGAAAGACTCTGTCATGCCCCATGCCTCGGTAATGTGCAGGCCAACGCTCTCATACCATGCGAGTAGAGCAGGTGATACAGGGGCAGAACCACATCCAAGAACGCGAGCTTGGTCTAACCCTAAGCCATCAGCAAGTTTCTTCTTAATGATGTTGTTGATAAACGGAATCTTCAGTAAGAAGTTCAGTTTCTTCTGTGGCAATTTGTCTTGGATTCGCTGCTGGAACAGAGTCCATAAGCGAGGAACTGAAATAAACAGCGTAGGGCGATGCATTTTCACATCATCAATAAAGGTGTCTAAAGATTCAGGGAAAGCCGTAACCACGCCCCCCATTACTGAAGAACCAAAGATGTAAACGCGTTCTGTAATATGAGCAAGCGGTAGGTAAGAAAACAGGCGATCGCCAGGTTGGATCCCAATATGGTCAATCAACCTTTGAACAGACCAAGTAAACGCGCCGTAGGTGAGCATTGCGCCTTTTGGTAACCCTGATGTACCCGATGTATAAACAAGTGACATCAGCTTATCGTCGTGATGCTGAGGGCGTTTGGTTGATGGTTCATGTGTCTCAATGAGCTTCTCGAAAGTGTGTTGGCACTTCGCTGCGCTGTCGTATGGCAGTGAAATACTCACCAAGCTCGGATTGTCATCAAGTACTTTTTGAGTGGCTTTAGGATCGTCAAGCTTACCTGCAATCACAATTTTACATTCACTGTGTTCAATACAGTATTGAATGGTATCTGCACCCGCTGTAGGAAAGATTGGGACGCTGACAAAATCTCCTAACATCATGGCAAG
The DNA here is from genome assembly GCF_041474095.1 of Vibrio sp. 10N.222.54.A3. Lineage (NCBI taxonomy): Bacteria > Pseudomonadati > Pseudomonadota > Gammaproteobacteria > Vibrionales > Vibrionaceae > Vibrio > Vibrio sp. 10N.222.54.A3. The sequence goes on along the minus strand of NZ_JBFRTN010000024.1, from coordinate 73,888 downwards.
ATCGCAGATGAACCATTCTGCACAGTTTTTCGATACGAGAGCGACTCGATCGCCAGGTTGGGCTCCGAGTCCTTCTAATGCTGACGCTAATTTCAGTGCTTTGTCGGCTACTTCTTTATAAGTAAATTCGACAAATTGGCGGTTAATAATCTGTTTCAAATAGACTTCATCTGGGCGTTCTTCTGCCCATTTTAAAATCATGTCATTGGGTGTAGGGAGAGCTGTTGCTTGTTCTTGGCTAAACTCGTTAGGCTGAATCATTGTCTAACTCCATGTTTTTCGCTAAGTTATTTTTGGTTATTTTTGTTAAAATCATGTTAAATGTACCATGATTTTTTCTTTTAGGGAGTAAAATTAGCGTTTTCTGTTATCTGTGCAGGCACGTCTGTAGCTTGCAGGGGTTACGCCCGTCCTTTTCTTAAAAATTCTTGAAAAATACGACACATCCTTGTAGCCACATTGATAAGAAATTACAGCTATTTTTGATTCGGTATCCGCCTCAATCAACTTTTTGGCTAACAGTATTCGTTTATCGCACACAAAGTCTCTAAAGCTTACTCCAAAGTGTAGATGAAACTTTTTAGAAAAATAGGTTGCTGAACAGTGACATTTTTCAGCTATGTCCGTTTCTCTTATTTCCTTGTTAATGTTATCCATAACAAAATTAACAACTTCAGAAGTAAACTGCTTGGTCGGCTCCTGGTTGTTGCTATTCATGTCTCTATCGAGGTCGAAGTGTGCTTCAAAGATATGCTGTGTTTTACTCTTTAATTCTTCGAAGGCACTGGTCAGATGATTGTTACTCGTTTCTATAATGAAAAATATATTCTTATGATTTCGAATGATATTAGGTATCTCAAATGGAGAAATTAAAACTATCCGCTTGTTTAGGTTTTTACAAATAGATAATGCCATGGTAAGTAATTGAATTTCACTTTCTCTATTTAAAATGAAAAATACAATTCTTACATCTAAGTTACTGATAACTGATATATCTTGTTGAAAATTTTCCACAGGTAAGTAGCGACTAATTTTATTTATAATAATTGAATTAAACTCGCTATCTATATCTGATAGCAGTGGTGTTATTAATTTCATTTCTACTAAACCTGTATCATATATAAAGGGCCAGATGTGAAAATTTAGAAATAAGGGAGTTATTACAGAGATTAGAAGTACAACAAAAAAGTGCAAGTAAATGGCAAAAAAATCCTAACCGAATGTGTGACTCACCTCTAGATTTACTTTACAGGTAAACGAAGCCTGTTATGAAAATCAAGGAGAGGTTGTCATGGGTAAGTTTTTGAATAATTGCAAAGAATTCATGAAAGATGAAGAAGGGTTGACTGTAATCGAGTATGTAATCGGTGCAGCATTATTGGTTTTAGGCTTAACAACTGTATTTTCTGGCCTAGGTAATACTCTGGCAAATAAATTAAACGCTATTGTTGCTAACGTTGGTAACACTACGAGTAGTGGTTGATACGATCATGGATAAGAAAAGAGCAAGACAGCAAAAAGGGCTTACTACGGTCGAATACGTGATTGGTGCTGCTTCACTTGTTCTTGCTGTTGGATTTATTTTTTCTGGAATGGCAACAGCCTTACTTAGTAAGTTCCAGAGTATTATATCGAGTGTATAAATAGAAAATATGATTAATGAGCCTTCTGCTTTTTGGGCGCTGCTAATTGCAGTTTCGGTATACGATGTTGAGAAGCATCGTATACCTAATAAAATATTGATACTTCTTTTGTTTGTTTATTTTTTGTCAATGTTTGATAGCAATTATACGTTGGGCTTTTTCTTGTCTTCATTAGCAGGGTTTGCAGTACTTTTTGGGTTTGGTTTGCTTTTGTATTTTATGAGAGCAATGTCTGCAGGTGATGTGAAGTTATTGGGCGTTGTTGGAATGTATCTTGGGTGGGGACAAATACTTGATGCATCGTACTTTATCTTACTTGCTTCTGGGATGATCGGATCCTTTTATTTACTGTATAACTACGCTAACTCAAGTAGTGTCAGCATTAAAGGTTATTTCCAAAATAAACTTATTTTATTGAGTGGTGTTTCACCAGTCAAAGATGAGCGTACTAATTTTCATAATCGATACTTAAATAAAGTGACAATGCCTTTTGCCCCCTCTGTTGTCATAGGATTAGCGATGTATAGCTATTTTAATTAAAGCTGTTGTTGGTAAGCTTTGTGGAGAGGAATAATATAATGGATATTATAGGGCATACGGCTTCAACAACATTAAAACCGCAAATATCAGCTCCTGTTGTCCCAACATCACTTGATACGTTGGGAATTCCTGAAGTCGTGATTGAAAATCTCGTACTTAAGCATTTGTCTGCATACCCTAAATCGGACGTTTTAGAACTTTCCAACCATATATGTGTTGTGACTCATATTGTGGAAAGTGCTTTGGCGGTATTGAGGAAAAAATCTCTAATTGAGGTTTTTCAACCTACCTCAGATCTTTCTCTCTCATCTGCATCACATAGTCATGTTCGTTATTCTCTCTCAGAGAAAGGGCTAGAAGAAGCCGATTTAGCTTTCAAGCGTGATGCTTATTTAGGTCCAGCCCCAGTTTCTCTTGAGCAATATAGTGAGGTGGTCAAGCAGCAAGACCTTAGGGCTGAGCTCGTGACTCGTCCACATGTCGAGGCGGCGTTAAGTGATGTCTATGGCATCGATAAAATGATTTCCGTCCTAGGGCCGGCAATAAACTCAGGGCGAGCCCTTTTGTTATATGGGCATGCTGGTACTGGTAAAACCTTTGTTGCTAGCCGTATTGTCAACGCTTTGCACACTTCGGTGTTTATTCCTTATGCCGTCTATGCGCTTGGCAATATCATCAAGGTTTTCTCTGCACAACACCATAAACCTTTAGATAGAAACGGCAGTACCAAAGCTATCTCGCTAAAAGATCAATACGATAAGCGCTGGCTTAACTGTGAGAGACCGAATATCCAGGTCGGTGGTGAGCTCACCATGGATATGCTTGAGGTGAATCACTCAGAAAACAGTCGAGTCTGGTTAGCCCCGGTACAGATGATGGCAAACAATGGAATTTTCGTGATAGACGATCTTGGCCGTCAACCTATGCCTGTAGACACATTGCTGAATCGATGGATAGTGCCGATGGAGTACGCTTTTGATTATCTATCGCTGCCCAACGGTCAGCAAATTACGATGCCATTTGTATTAACTCTTGCCTTTTCTACCAATCTAAACCCCAAGAAAATAAGCGATCCTGCCTTTTTACGTCGTTTAGGTTACAAGATTGAATTCAAGCCACTTAATCAGCGAGATTATGAAGCTTTATGGATGAGCGTCGTTGCTGATAAAGAGGTCGAGCTTCAAGACGGTTTTTTTGAGCGTTTGTCTCAAATGCACACGCTGCTTAAGGTGCCACTTTTCCCATGTTTACCGAAAGATCTCGTTGGTATAAGCAAAGATATTCTTTCGTTTGAGCAGCTACCACCTGTTATTACATTCGATATTCTTTCCATGGCATGGGAAGTTTATTTTACCTCTGATGGACACGAGGAAGAGAATAATGAATAAGAGTCAAGTTTTCCTACTGTTTTTACTGTCCGTAGTATTCGGCTTAGCGGCTGTATTTTTTGCTAAGCAGTGGATGGATGATCAAGTTCAGCCAACCGTTGAAGTTGAAACGGTCGAGCGTCACCCCGTTGTTGTCGCCTCACAAGAAATCGAAGCTGGAACCATAATTGAAGAGCAGTATTTAACGACGAAGTTGATGGAAGTTGATTGGATCAATGAAAACAACTATTCGGATCAATCTGAGCTAATCGGTAAGGTTGTCGCTAATACCATTTATGCCGGAGAGGTGCTTCACAAGTTACGATTTACTGTACCAGGAGAAGGGTCAACGCTTGCAGCTCTTATCCCTGAAAATAAACGTGCGGTAACGATACGTGTTGATGATGTTATTGGTGTGGCAGGTTTCTTATTACCGGGTAACAAGGTTGATATTCTCAATACGGTTTCTTACGGAAAAAATTCTGCAGCTACTCAAACGGTTCTTAAAGATATTAAGGTTTTGGCTGTAGATCAAACGGCTAAAACGAATGAAAACAGTCCAATTATTGTACGAGCGGTAACTCTTGAGATGACGCCGAAAGAGGCCGAGAAACTTCTCACGGCTAAAAGCAAAGGCAGTATTCAGCTGACTTTGAGAAACCCACATGAAGTTGAGAAAAAAGTGGTTCGTCGATATGTGCCTAGACCAAGTGTCACCATTATCAAAGGTACAGAAACATCTAATGTGCGCGTCAAGGATTGAGGTGAAATATGAGAATATTAATTGCGTGTGTTTTGAGCCTAATTTGTATTTCGACGGCCAGTGTTGCGGCGTTACAAACGGGAAAAACAGTCACGGTTCCACATCATAAATCTACGCATGTCGTGCTGTCGGGAAAAGCGGCGAAGGTTTCTCTTGGTGATCCTGAAGTTTTAGATATTGTAATTTTAAAATCAAATGAAGTGTTTTTAATTGGTAAAAAATTAGGTGCGACAAACCTAATGGCTTGGGACTCTCGAGGTCGGTTGATTGAGTCTATTAACATTGAGGTTACTCATGATCTTAATAGTTTAAAGGCGAAGTTATATGAGTTCCTTCCTGATGAAACTATCGAAGTACATAGTGCGCAAAACCGTTTGTTGCTGAGCGGTCAGGTGAGCAACCAACAGCAGATGAATGTCGCGATGAGAATTGCAGAAACTTACTCCTCCGGGCAAACCGCAGATGAGTCAAAAGAGAGTGGTAGTGAGCAAGCTGCGGCGACTGGGGTCATCAACTTAATGTCGATTGGTGGTGCTCAGCAAGTCATGCTAGAGGTCACTGTCGCTGAAGTGCAAAGAAGCTTAGTTCGAAAATTCGATGCTAACTTCCATTTCTTCCAAACCAGTGGTTCTGATTTTTCATGGGGAGCGTCTTCTGTGCCTGCTGGTGTATTGGGTGCAACGCCGATTTTTGATATTCCCACCTCAACAGATTATGGGATTTTAGGTTCTTTTATCGATAGCAATACATTGTTTACCTTTGCTTTGGATGTTGCAAAGCAGAATGGTGTAGCCAAAGTTTTGGCTGAGCCGAATCTAACCGCGTTAAGTGGTTCAAAAGCTGAATTTTTAGCGGGCGGTGAGTTCCCAATCCCTGTGCCTGATGAAGACGGCATCACCATTGAATACAAAGAATATGGTGTAGGGCTGAAATTCATCCCAACGGTTCTTAGTGATAAAAAAATCAACCTGAACTTGGCTGTTGATGTGAGTGAAATTGCGAATAGTAGCTCGCTAACGATTGATCCTGGTACTACCAACGCGACTTACTTCATTCCACCTATTACGCGTCGTAGTGCATCTTCAACTCTTGAGTTAGCAGATGGCCAGACTATCGGTATTGCAGGTTTACTGAGTGAGAATGTGAGAGATATCAGCAACAAGATGCCAGGCTTTGGTGATGTGCCGATTTTAGGGCAGCTTTTCAACAGCCAAGAGTATGTATCTGGCGAAACCGAACTGGTTATTCTTGTGACTCCAAGGCTTGCCAAGCCAATCGACCGCACGAAAGTGACATTACCAACAGATGCTTTCGTCGACCCTAATGACTTGGAATATTATTTGTTAGGCCGAAGCGCTTACATTGCTGAACCGTCTGAATCCACTTCAGAGCAATCTCAATCAGCACAGGCCGTATCGCCAACCGACGGCGGTAGTGAAGGCTCATTTGGTCATGATTTATAAGGAGATAGATATGATTAGAATAATGATGGTCTTTCTCGTGATGGTGCTAGTTGGCTGTGCTAATGATGCCCGTTTGGGACATTCAGTAGCACTAGTGAAAACAGAACAAACATATAACCCTAATGCGACCCAAGAGAATCTACTCGAAGTACCGGACGGTACAGGGGAGCGGATGCAGGCTGGTTACGACCGATATGTTGGCAGAGGTGAAAATGATCTGTCCGGAAGCAGTAGTAGCCAGATCCTAGAAGAGTTTAACTAAATCTGGAGGTACTCACATGTTGTATCGAGTATCACAAAGCCCCAAAAAGCAACAAGGCTTAGTCGTAGTCATGATTACAGCCGCTTTGTTGGTTTTTTTAGCTGTCTCAGCGTTAGCTGTAGATATCAACCATATGGTTGTGAACAAAACACGGTTACAAAATGCGGTAGATTCAGCTGCTTTAGCTGCCGCAACTATTTTGGATAATAGTAAGGATAAAGATGCAGTAGATGCCGAGGTTGGCACTGCATTAAATGCCATGGCTGGCTCGACGGGAAACCACGAGTTTGATTTTTCAACCGCTTCAATCAGTATCGATTACTCTAATGATCCTCAAGACTTTACGGGCACGGCTACTTTTGGCATCGACGATGATGTTTATGTGCGTGTTCGAGTAGATTCATTGGGTATGAGTGAATTCTTTATTCAATTATTTGGCCTTGATAAAGAGGTATCTGCTAGTGCTGTTGCGGGCCCCAGTTCAGGGCAAGAAGTTGTAAATAACGTTGTACCAATAGGTGTATGTATTGGTGATGGGACATCTGACAATGATATAGATCCTGAAGATGGCTTTCATGATGTAACTGGTGAAGAAATAACGAATGTTTTTGGCTATGAAGTCGGTACCGTTCATGCTTTGAAAGTTGGAGATAACAAACTATCTGAAATGGGTAATGGAAATTACCACCTATTGGACTTTGGCTCTGGTGGTAAAACGGTAAAAGAAGGTCTAGGGGGGGACTATAGTTATCCTGTTGCAATAGGTGACGATATAACCACCAAACCAGGAGGAACGGTTGGTCCTACCGGTGATGGCTTAAATACTCGATTTGGTGATTATGGTGGAGGATTATCGGCATCAGATTACCCCACTGATTATGTAACGACTGAGCCTACTAATGAGATTACGATCGATGCTAGTACGGGAGATATCGATTTTGACGGCAGTTATACCTATGCTCAATATGAATCAGCGACTAACACATGCATAGCTAATAATGGTTCTGGGTGTGCGGCTAATGGTGTTGCTTGGCGTCGTATATTACCTATACCTATGGTGGATTGTTCAGGTAAAAGTGGCGGTGCGACTGAATTTACGGTGAACAAAATTGGTTGTTTCTTCTTGCTACAAAAAGCGCCGACCAATAACTCAGGAACGCCTGCAGTTTTTGGTGAATTTATACACTCTTGTAGCGTAGCTAGCGGATCTGGCAGTACTAACTCGACTACGGAAGGGACATACAAAATCGTATTGTATAAGGACCCAGATAGTGGGGAGTCGTAACCATGAAACTATTCAATAAATTACAGGGTGGTTTTGCAGCCATTGAGGTGGTTATAGCGACCCCGGTATTACTGTTCTTTCTGATATTGGTGCTGGAATTTGGCAATATTTTAGTCCATTACAATGTGATATCTAAATCTGTGCAAAACGGTGCTCGTTACGCAGTTAGTGAAGTCTATGGAACGATCGGTGGAACTATTGCGCCGACTTCCGAAATTCAAAATGTGGTGGTTTACGGACAGAATAGTGTAGGGACTGCGGTGTTATCTTCATTGACGACTGCAGATGTTACCGTTACGCCACCGTCAGGAGATAGTTATGTACGGGTAAGTGTTACCTATGATTATGTTCCACATTTCTTGTCTATTCCCTTTTCCTCGGAGAGTTTTTCGATTCCGTTAAGCGTCACTTCGGTTATGAGGGTGCTGTGATGAGAAAGTCAAAAAGGTGTATTGAAGGGCTTGCTATCATAGAGTTCACATTAGTGTCATGGCTGATTTTTCTCTTGATTTTTATAATCTTGGCATTGGGTGCCTATATGTTTTCGTTGCAGATGGTAAGTGAAGCCACGAGGAAAGCAGCAAGGTTAGCAACGGTTTGCTATGTAGCAGATAGAGATAATATTGCCGCAATGGTTGTGGGAGATATTCCTCTTGTAGGATTTACCGCTGCCAATTTAGAAGTTGCTTATTTAGATATTGATGGGAATGAAATTACGTCAGGTTACGACACTGATCCAGTATTTAGTACCATTAAATTTGTAAGGGCGAGTGCAACTGGATATGGCGTTCAGTTAATCGGAGATTTGAGTTTTTTTGGTACTAGTGGGTATCTTACAGCTCCTTCGTTCGAAACTATTTTGCCAGCTGAGAGTTTAGGAGTTGTTAGAGCTGATTCCGAAACAAGGAATAGATGTCCATGAGTTATTTTATACAGGAGTTGTAGCATGGGGGAAGCAATTAAAATAACGCCAAATGAGAGTGATATTGTGCGTTTGAAAACAAACCTTAAGGTCTGGTTAATATACAGCTCAGAAGGTTTTCTTTCACATATGAGTCTTGAATTAAAGAAATGTCGAAATGTACATGTTACATCATTTTCTCTCGCAGCAATGAGCGAGGAATACCTAAAAAATGCTGATGTTCCAGAGCTTATCTTTGTAGAAGCAAGTGGAAGTTGGGCACAAAAAATGGTGGAGTTACAGGGGTATGATTTATCGCTCGAGGATAAGGATTTATCTTTAGTTGTACTCGGGGACGAAAGTGATAACGGGTCATTAAAAATTGCGCTTCGCTTAGGAGCCTCAGATTTCTTATCTCATAATGTCACTATTTCAGACTTACTCCCTTTGCTTAAGAAAACGGCTTCCGAAAAGCTTGAAAACTCCAGTTATGGAGAATTTATCTTGTTTTTGAACACCAAGGGAGGGATGGGAGCAACCACTTTAGCGTTAAATACCGCTATTGAGATGGCTAATCAACACCCAAATGAAGTTCTCTTACTCGATATTGATCTCCAATTTGGAGTAATTCCTGATTACTTAAATATTATTCCCACCTACAGCGTTTCTGATGCAATAAATAGCGCGAATGACCTAGATGAAATCTCCTTAGGTACTTTGGTCAATAAACATGAATCTGGTCTTCATGTTCTAAGCTTTAAACATGAAAACAATGCTGATGATTTCGAGCAGGCACAAAAAATAGGCAGACTGCTGCCTATATTGCGCCGTTTTTACCCTTATGTGGTGATCGACCTATCTAGAGGGTTAGATCATGTATTTGCATCTGCTATATCACCTGCAACGAAAGTGCTTCTGGTTTTACAGCAGAGTTTAGTGTCAGTAAAAAACACAAGTAGATTAATTAAGTCTCTGAAGTTTGAGTACGGCTTACAAAGCGACGCAATAGAGGTAATCCTTAACCGTTACGAAAAACGACATTCTATAAAGTTAAAAGACATTGAGCAGGCGGTGGGCAATCACGACATCCACCTGATGCCTAATGATTTTAAAGTGGCACTAGAGAGTGCCAATTTGGGGCAACCGTTAGTTCAGTCGAGAAAGAAAAGCTCAATTACTCGTTCTATCATCGATTTGTCTCACGTTCTTTCACCACCAGAGCAAGAAGAAAAAGGCTGGTTGAAAAAGTGGTTTTCATAACGGGTAGATGAATAGTGAACACGAGGGATTGTGATGTTCTTTAAACGAAAAAATGTAAATCCAGAGTTTGAAAAAAGAGTAGAACAGATTTCGCATGACTCAGAAGATACCAACCCTGTTGAGCGTTTATCCAGTGTTGATACGTCTAGTCAATCTCGCAGTTCTGAAGCGAATGTAGAAAAGGAAAAGGCGATTGATGAAGCTCGAAAAGTGTTAGAGCAAGAGTTATCAATCAAACACTTTTTTCATAAGCAACTGCTTGAGACCCTAGATTTAGGATTACTCTCAAGTTTGGAAAAAGAGCGGGCTAAGGTTGACTTGCATGAAGCCATTTTACAGTTGATGGCTGACGATGGTAGTCATGCGCTGAGTGCTGAAGGGCGAAAGCGGGTTATAAAGCAGATAGAAGATGAGGTGTTTGGTCTTGGGCCGTTGGAGCCTTTACTCGCTGACCAAACCGTTTCAGATATCTTGGTCAACGGTCCTAAAAGCGTTTATGTCGAGCGAAGAGGTAAACTTGAAAAGACGCCGTATACTTTTCTTGATGATCGCCACTTAAGAAATATCATTGACCGTATCGTAAGCCAGGTTGGTCGCCGAATCGATGAAGCATCACCTATGGTAGATGCGCGCTTGGTTGATGGCTCACGTGTGAACGCTATTATCCCTCCTCTCGCACTTGATGGCCCTTCTGTTTCTATCCGCCGTTTTGCTGTGGATCGCTTAACGATGGATAACCTTATTGACTACAATTCAGTTTCACCCCAAATGGCTAAGTTTGTTGAAGCTGCAGTAAAAGGCGAGCTCAATATATTGATTTCAGGTGGTACAGGTTCAGGAAAAACCACCACGTTAAACATATTCTCTGGCTTTATTCCACGTGATCAACGAATAATTACCATTGAGGATTCTGCGGAGCTTCAACTTCAACAACCTCATGTTATTCGATTGGAAACTCGCCCAGCAAACCTTGAAGGTAAAGGCGAAATCAACCAGCGAGAACTCGTAAAAAATACCCTGCGTATGCGCCCCGACCGAATCGTGGTTGGTGAGGTTCGTGGTAGCGAAGCGGTTGATATGCTGGCTGCGATGAACACGGGCCATGATGGATCTCTTGCTACTATTCACGCGAATACCCCCCGTGATGCTTTGAGCCGTGTCGAAAACATGTTCTCGATGGCTGGGTGGAACATATCAACCAAAAACTTACGAGCTCAAATAGCTTCGGCTATCCACCTCGTCGTACAGATGGAACGACAAGAAGATGGTAAGCGTCGTATGGTGAGCATCCAAGAGATCAATGGTATGGAAGGTGAGGTGATTACGATGTCGGAAATTTTCCGTTTCCAACGTCAAGGTATTGATGAAGATGGCAATATTATCGGCTATTACACAGCAACGGGGGTAGTTCCTCAATATCATGACCAGTTAGTCAAACGTGGACTCGACCTGCCTTTCGAGCTCTTTACTGAGACTCACGGTTAAGGAGAGGTTATGGATAATGTAAGCGTTTCATTAGGTCTGTTATTCATTGCGGTGCTTTTTATCTCTCAAGCTTTGTTATTACCTGCTGCAGGGAAAAAAGCGAAGCATAAAGAGTTGTCTCGGCGTTTGAAGGAGGCGCAACGTAATATCGATGAAGAGAGTCTATCTTTATTAAAAGAACATTATAACAAAGAATTATCTCCTATAGACCGTAAGTTAATAGTTATTCCATACTTTGCTGGATTAAAAAAAATGTTGGAATTAGCTGGTTTTAAATTAGCATTGAGCCGGTTTTTACTTATTGTTTCTCTTTGTGGTGTCTTGCTCACATTGATATCAATAATGACCAATCAAGAATGGTTTATTAGTTTAGCAGCATTCATTTCTGTTTGGGTTATATCTTATCTGTATGTACAAAATCGAGTGGCTTATAGAATGGCTCGATTCGAAGAGCAACTTCCAGAGGCTTTAGATATTATCCGACGAGCACTGCAAGCAGGGCAACCGCTTGTTCAATCATTTAATGAAGTTGGTGAAGAACTTCCTGAACCTATCGGTGCTGAGTTTAAAAATACCTACAACTTACTTAATTACGGTTATGACTTACGTTTAGCTATTTTACAGATGGCAGAGCGAGTTCCCACCGTATCAATGTTGGCTTTTTCTAGTGCAGTAATGCTACAAAAAGAAACTGGGGGGAATCTATCAGAGAACCTGCAAAAGGTATCTGAAGTACTAAGAGCCCGCTTTAAGTTAGAAAGGAAAGTAAAAACGCTCTCTGCTGAAAGCCGTCTGTCAGCATGGATCTTAACCTTATCCCCTTTTGGTTTATTTTTTGCCTTAAAGGTAGCCAGTCCTGAATATATCGAGCCACTTTACAAAGATCCTCGCGGTCTATCGATGGTCAGTGTCGGTATTGTTCTCTTGGCGATCGGAGCCTTGTGGATTAAAAAGATCATCAGTATAGAGATTTAACTTATGGAATTATTAAATATTGAAGTCTGGAAGCAGATGTTAGCAGAGTTTGGGATCAGCTCTCAGGCTGTTATCTATGCGATGATTTTGCTCACTACTGTCTTATTAACATTGACTATTGGGTTCTTGTTTTTAGGTGCTAGATCTCCTTTAGATAAGAAGCTAAGACAAATATCTGAAGAGGGGAGTACTGGTGGTCGAAAACCTTATGATTTTTCTAATACGTTAGAATCATTAAGCCCCTTTATAAGTAAAGGTAATAAAAAGGACAATGAAACTTACTCAGAAAAGCTGATGCATGCTGGGTTCCATGAGAAGAGCTCGTTATCAGTTTTCTACGCGTTGAAGGTTTTATCTAGTTTAATAGGCATCGTCGCTGCTTTTATGGTCTATTACATATCGTTGGGTGGAGATTACAATAATTTACTCATCATGACTTGTGTTTTTCTCGGAACATTTACGCCAAATATTATTCTGAACAAGTTACAAAAAGAGCGTCAGAAAAAAATAAGAAATGGTGTCCCTGATGCGCTTGATCTTCTTGTTGTGTGTACCGAGTCTGGGCTTGGTTTTAATGCAGCCCTTGGACGTGTCGCATCTGAGATCTATGTCTCTCAGCCGGAACTTGCGGATGAACTAGAGACTGTGTTTGCTAAAATCCAAGCGGGTGTCACTATGCCTGATGCGCTTAGACAGCTTATCGAGCGAACCGGTTTAGTCGAATTGGAAGGGTTGGTTTCTTTGCTTTCTCATGCATCGAGAATGGGCGGTAGCTTAGCGCAAACGCTTCGTGATTATACTGAAGACTTTAGAGATAAACGTCAGCAAGCCGCTGAAGAAATTGCGGCGAAAATACCGACCAAAATGTTATTTCCTATGCTGATTTTTATTTGGCCTTGTTTTTTCATTGTTGCACTTGGCCCAGGACTACTTATCGTAATGGACGCATTGAGTGCGCCGGGAGCAAGTTTATGATGTTATACAATAAGTTCCTTCTACTTTTCCTACCAATGCTACTACTCGGTTGTGCATCATCTGATGAGCCAACGAATCAATTTGATGCAGAACTGTATTCCGGTAAACCGATAGATACGTTAACGAATGATGACCCTCCTTTGAGTGAGAAAGAAGCGATCATGCGTGGTGATGTAGCATTAAGGGACAACAACATCGATCTAGCCTTGTATGAATACATCCGCTCTCTGTCTTTTCCTGAGCAAGAGTTTCACGACAAAACGCTGTTTACTATAGGTAAAATCCATTCATCTCGTGGCAACTCGGCGCTTGCCGAGAAAGCGTATTTGGCGGCCTTAGATTTCAATCCAGCACATACCGAGGTACTGGAGGAATTAGGCGTTTTGTATACGAAGCAGCGACGAACGGATGAAGGTCGAAGTTATTTCTTTAAAGCGATTAATGCCGACCAAGTTCGTTTGAAAAGCAGTGAAACGATTAAAAACCACCAAGCGTTAAGCCAAAGTGAAGTCGCTAGCTTGAAGGTTGACAGTATGTCTCCTGCATCAGCATATATGGGAATTGGTGTGTTGGAAGATGTCGACGGAAAGCATCAGATAGCTCAAGAGTACTTCAAAAAGTCACTGCAGATAGACAAAAACTCATTCAAAGCTCTGTTGAATATGGGCTACTCCCATTACATGTACGGCAATTACAAGGAAGCGTATCAGTACACGCGTTCAGCTCTAGAGTTAGAGCCAAATAGTGAGAAGGCCCAAAACAATCTAGCCCTCATTTATCTGGCTTCCGGTGATGTTAAGAAAGCCACTAATATGTTTATGCGACATATGGATACGCCTGAAGCGTTGAATAATGTAGGGTATTTCCTAATATTACAAGGTAAGCCGGATGAAGCCGTTCCTTACCTTCAGCAAGCAATAGACAAGAAACCATCGTATTACAGAGTTGCGAACGAAAACTTAAACAGAGCACTAGCGGAAGTGAGAGAGATGGAGCAATAGTCGTTTAAATTTTGGCTCAGTGAAAAGGATATTCATGTCGCCTAAAAGTGAGAGTTTTAATAAAGATATCATTGTTATCTCTGTCATTTGGCTAGTTTGTGCCACAGTGATCTTTATTTACAAGTGGGAGAGTGTTTCAGCTCTTAACCTGAATGATAATGACGACTATATGCGTTTCGTTCAATTTCAGGATTGGATGGCAACTGGACATTGGTACCTAGAGCCAATGAATAATTTTAATGCCGCTGATGGCATTGTTATTCATTGGTCTCGCTTTCCTGATTTAATCTTATCGCTCGTAGCTTTTCCATTGTTGTTTATCGTCGATGATAATCTTGCTTATACAATATCCATTTCTCTTGTCCCTCTGCTTTACTTGCTACTTTTTTCGCTGTCATGCTTTTACCTAGCTGACCACCTCTTCGGTGCCAAGTATCGCTTTATTAGTATGATGTTTGCGATTTCTTCGCCTTCAATTATCCATTTTTTACCCGGTTCTATTGATCATCATAATATTCAGCTGGTCTTCGCGGTCCTATTTCTAGCTTTAACGCCATTGAATCATGAGCAGTTGCGCCATGCGTGGCGTGTGTATGCGCAATCTATCTTGCTGTCTCTATCTTTATGGACGGGGCTTGATAATGTTTTGCTATTCATGTTTTTTTTCGCGATTTACACCGTGTATTACGGTCTTGTTCGCCATGAGTGGTTTGGCTATATCTCTAAGTTGTATGCGAGTTCCGCTCTGTTTGGGATTTGTGCGGTTTTATTAAATCGGCCTTACGATGAGTTTTTCGTTTTTAAGTACGACGAAATATCATTTGTTCTCATCATCCTTTTCTTCTGTGGCTGGCTTTTCGTTAATGTTTATCATCGGTTTATGAATGAAGATAACAGTCTACTGCAAAAGGTTTTTCTGTTCGTATTTCTAGCTGTTCTATTTTTAATCCCAGTGGCAGTGCTTTATCCATCACTCAGCAGTGCGTTGTTAATTGATTACCCTCCAATACTTAAAGTCTATTGGTTAGACCAAGTGACGGAAGCGAAATCGGTCGTTAGATATGTCGCAAGTCATGGTTTTTTCTCGATAGAGAATTACGCTTTGCTCGTGATTCCTGCCACTTTGTATCCACTTTTTAAGCGTAAAAATCACCACTGCGCAATTTTGTATCTCATCTTTATGTTCAATTTAGCCCTTGCGATCTTTTGGCAGATTAGAGTCATGAGGTTGTGTTTTGTGCTAGCGGCTCCCCTCCAAGCATACGTGATTCTTCAGTTAGCAGATTACATCCGTTCCTCCATCATAAAAGCAGCGGTTATTACTTCTGGAGCACCACTAGCGGTCGCCTTTGTCATTCTCGCGTTGTCGCCAACCGAAGAAATTACAACTACTCTTGATCAAAAGGAGCAATCTCTGAAGATTCATAAGGTGTTAAAAGATAACGATATAAATTCGCACACCATACTTTCAGGGATTGAAACGGGGGCTCCAGTGTTGGCAAAAACGGATAATCGAATTATTGCTGCTCCTTACCATCGAAATATTGTTGGGAACCAATTTCTTATTGAAGTAATGCTAGAGGAAGATCTGAGCTTAGCCGAACGGAAAATCATAGAGAAAAGCATCGATATCATTGTTATTGGCAATGATCCGCATTTGTTGATTTTAAAGGACTCGGCTAGCGAGGAGGCATTGATCAATAAGCTGTACAGCTCAGATACGCCAACTTGGTTAGATGTTGTGTACGACAATATTGAAAATGGGTACCGAGTGTTTCGAGTCAGGGAGAGCTCATGAAGAATCAAACCATAGCGGTGTTACTCCCGTGCTATAACGAAGCCGGAGCGGTTGGAAAAACGGTGGCTGACTTTCAACGTGCACTACCAAGTGCGACGGTTTATGTGTACGACAATAACTCTACTGATGGCACGGTCGAAGAGGCGCTGCAAGCTGGTGCTGTTGTTCGCCATGAGTATCGTCAGGGCAAAGGTGAAGTTGTGCGACGGATGTTCTCAGATATTGATGCTGATATTTATATTATGGCTGATGGTGATGATACCTACGACGCCTCCATTTGCCCTACACTGATTGAACAACTGGTTACTGAACAGCTCGATATGATCATTGGCAGTCGAGAGCGCTCTTCCGAGGCTTATCCTGCAGGACATATTTTGGGTAATAAGATGTTTTCGACTCTGATAAATAAAGGGTTCAATGCTCAATTGAATGATGTTTTCTCTGGCTATCGAGTGATGAGTCGCCGGTTTGTAAAAACGGTTCCTATTTTCAGTGATGGCTTTCAAATTGAGACGGAACTAACCGTGCATGCATTGCACCATAATATGTCGATCAAAGAAGTACCCACTCATTACCACTCAAGGCCTGAAGGCACGGCGAGTAAGCTGAATACATTGAGTGATGGGATCAAAATCCTCAACTTTATTTTGTTCCTGCTACGAGACGTAAAGCCGATGTTTTTTTTCGGTGCTTTGTCGGTGTTGCTTTGCTTTATCTCATTGGGATTAGGGGTTCCCGTTATTATCGATTTTATTGATACCGGGCTCGTTGAAAGAGTCCCAACAGCTATTCTGTCTAGTTCAATTGCACTTATCGCGGTGATGTCTTTCTTTTGCGGCTTGATACTCGACAACGTGTCGCGCGGCAGACGAGAGATGAGGATCCTTTCAATATTAAGAAGTCACGATCACAAGCCATCTCAATAGGATTCAGGAATGAGAATAAACAAGGATGAAGACAAGGAGTGGCTCGATTATTTGTCCCGTTTCAGTGATGAATATGACGAGCGAGTCTACGAAAGCAGTACAACAGGCTATGTGATGAGGGCGGGTCATATAGCGTGTGAGAAGCCTTTCAGTAACAGAGAGCATTTCTCGAAGGTGCTAGAAGTGGGTTCAGGAACGGGTGA
Organism: Vibrio sp. 10N.222.54.A3; assembly: GCF_041474095.1. Classification (NCBI taxonomy): domain Bacteria; kingdom Pseudomonadati; phylum Pseudomonadota; class Gammaproteobacteria; order Vibrionales; family Vibrionaceae; genus Vibrio; species Vibrio sp. 10N.222.54.A3. The sequence goes on along the minus strand of NZ_JBFRTN010000024.1, from coordinate 57,041 downwards.
ACACTTGAGACATGTTCAGCATAGTTTTGACGAGTATACGGTCAGTGATGGCGATTCTGCCGCACTTGAAGTGGCAAAAAGGCAACTCAGTAACACCAGTACTTATGACAAGCTCGTTTTTAATGTAACGAATGCACGAGCGTTAGACTTTGAAAGCAACTGCTTTGATCGTGTTATTGCGACACATATATTGGAACACCTTTATGAGCCTCATCTTGTGATTAAAGAATGGCTTAGGGTATTAAAGCCGGGCGGCACTTTGTCCATTTTGATTCCTACAGACCCAGGTATTGCATGGAAGGTTGGTCGTTATATGACGACAAGAAAACTTGGAGTGAAAAAGGGGTGGAACTACGATTACATTATGGCGAGAGAACATGTTAATCCCTGCAATAATTTGATCGCCTTTTTAAAGTACTATCTCCCTGATAATAAACACTCTTTTTGGCCGTTAAGCCCAATCCCGCTAATTGATTGCAATTTGTTTTTTAACTTCCATGGAATCAAGCCTGCTAGTTAAAGGTTCGACGGCTCCTATCGTTCAGTCGTAAGCAAGAAGTTAGGTATTCACTAACTTCTTGCTTCGGTTAGATCTTTAGTTAACAAAGCCAGTAAGAGCGCCGAATAGCATAAACATGCCGACAAGCCCTACGATTGGCATCTTGACCGTTTTCAGTAGCCACACACCTATGATGATCAGAGCGAAGTCTAAACCGCCACTCACCGCACTTGTGAAGATCGGCTGATACAGAGCCGCAAGTAGTAACCCGACTACCGCCGCATTCACACCAGTAAGAGCGCCTGCCACTAAAGGTTTGCTTGCAATCGCCTGCCAGTTCTTCAGTACACCCAGTAGTAATAAGAAGCCCGGTAAGAACACAGCAATCGTTGCGAGTAGTGCGCCAGTGATCGGTGCCGATGGCATCAATACATAACCTAAGTAAGTAGCAAGTGTAAACATAGGCCCTGGTACTGCCTGTGCTGCTGCATAACCTGTTAGGAAGGCATCTTGAGACAGTTGGTCACCAATACCATTTTGTAGCAACGGAAGTACCACGTGGCCGCCACCGAATACTAAGCTACCTGCTTGGTAGAACAAGCCAAATACTTCAATGCCTTGAGAGTAAGCACTGAATAGAGGCAGACCAACCAGTAAAGCAACGAAAATCACGAGTGGTGTTAACGATATCTTGTGCGTCGAAGGTACTGTTTTTAATTCGTGTGAGGTTAAGAACTTACTGCCAACCATAGCAGCAAACAATAGAACTAATACCTGAGGCCAGATCCCAGGAATTAAAAGCAGAACAATCGCGGTGATCACACACAGTGCTGTTGCTATCTTTGATTGGCAAAAGTTTTTGTACATGCCGAAAGTGGCGTCAGCCACAACCACGACCGCGAGTAGCTTAAGTCCGTGGATGATAGAAATGAAAAGCGGTGCTTCCAACAACTGATTGCTCACTAAGGCCAATATCAACATTAGGATGACAGAAGGGGAGGTGAAGCCTACAAATGCGGCAATCGCACCGGTTAAGCCACCTTTTTTGTAACCAACCGCGAAGCCAACCTGACTTGAGCCTGGACCCGGCAGAAATTGACTGAGGGCGACAATTTGCCCGTACTCTTCGTCGGATAACCAATTCAGTTTCTCAACAAAGGTTTTACGGAAGTAGCCAATGTGTGCCGCTGGTCCACCGAAGCTAATCCAGCCAAGCCAGAAAAAGGTTTTAAAAATTGAAAGCATGATCGATTCCAGATAAATGTTTAGCGTAATTTAGGTGGAGTTGAACTATGATTCAAATTAATTGTTTTAATTATAATTATGAATGATATGGGATTGATTTGTGGCTGATTTTAACTGGAAAGGGGTCGACCTTAACTTGTTGATTGCACTGCAGGCTTTGTATAAAACGAATAGCGTGAGTAAGGCTGCTGAGCGTTGTTATGTCAGCCAATCTGCGATGAGCCATAGCTTACAAAGGCTACGAAAGTTGTTTGATGACCCTTTGTTTGAGCGTGTAGGTAGCAAGATGGAGGCGACCGACCGAGCCATTGAACTATCAAGTACCGTGGACGCGCTACTGAATACCATCCAGTCTGAAGTTCTGTTATCTAAATCGTTTGATGCAGAGACTTATAAAGGGACTTGGAAGATTGGTCTCACTGATTATGCCGAGCAGATGTTCGCTCCAATATTGTTTGACCTGATTAAGCAATCCTCTCCTTATTCTCAAGTAGCGTTGTTCAATGTAAACCTGAGTAACTACCAGCAAGTCTTTGACGATGCCAAGCTTGATATGACGATAGGCAGCTTTGGTGAGGTACCAAAGCAATATCGAACAAAGCATTTGTATACGGAGCAACATGTTTGTTTACTTGATCAATCGGTTCTATCTATTGAGGAGCCGATGTCGCTAGAACAATTTGTTGCTGTCGAGCACGCGCTTGTTTCCCCTGCAGGGGCTTTAAAGACGGGAGTGGACACTCGTTTAGGTGAACTCGGTTTAAGCCGGAAAGTCGCGATATCTTCCAGTAACTTTTTAACTGTTAAACGACTCATTCGTGGCAGAGAACTATTGTGTATTGTCCCCAAGCTAGTCGCGCGCAAGGATATGGATAGTGAAGAAACCTTACTAGCTGTGAAGCCACCAATTGATGTTCCAGATTTTGATATCCAGCTTGTTTATAGAAAGGCAAAGCATTTAGATGATAAAAATAAACGACTTAGAAAGTTGATTACTAATGCGATCTCATCTGTGATTTCCGAATAGTTTATTGTGTCGGTTAATCGTCAAATTCATATGAATTAATTTTAGAAAAATCCGGTTTATTATAAGAACCCGACTATACTTAATTTACGACTCAAGGCAGTCGTAAAGAATAGGCTTTTTGATTTACCTAAGTAAAAAAATTGGTTATATCCTCATGATATAGCTTAAAAAACTACCAGGCTAAACGGACTTAGTTGGTCTTAAAGCGCTAGCTCCCCCTAGCGCTTTTTCTTTTATGTCGATTCTGGCAAAAGGGTCTGAATTCTTTTCAGCAGTTGCTCGATCTCTTGTTTTTCATAGTGAGCCGTCACCTTAGGTTGGCTACTTTCTCTTGGGAGTAATGCAGTTTCGATATGGTGCTGCAGTAAAGCATCTTGTGAGTTAGCGTTGAGCTTCTCTGCAAGTACCACAGCTTGTCGACCAATCGTGGTGAAGTCTTGTTTGATGGTGGTCAGTGGTGGATTAAAAAACGCACTGTCCTCGATGCCATCAAAGCCGACGACCGCAACCTTGTCAGGGACTGGAATCTGCAGTTCTTGCAGTGCGCGTAAAACCCCTAATGCCATTTGATCACTGGCGACCAACACAGCATCAAATGGGATTTGTTTCGCAACGGCGTCTCGAATGCCAAGGTAGCCACTTTCCGCTTGCCAGTTTCCTTGATGTTGAAACTGTACCTGACAGTTTGCATCTGATAGCACACCCAACCAACTCTGAAGACGGATTTGTGAGGCACTGGATTCGTTAGGCCCGCTGATCAACAAGTATTCAGAGCGACCATTTTCAATAAGATGCTGAGCCGCCAGCTTTGCGCCCTCGGCGTGATCGCCGCATATATAGTTAACTTGGCTGTTAGAAGGGACATCAATGAAGATGAGGTTCAAGTGTTGATATTGTTCTACCAGCAATTCGGCGTCTGCACTCTTTAAAGGCACATTGAGAATGATGCTGTCGACCTGTTGAGCCATCAGTTCACGAATAGCCTCGCGGGTGTTGGTGAGGTTCGGTTCGGATACTACAGAAAAAGCGGTGCCATACCCCATATCGTGAGCCTGCATTCGTACACCGTTAGCGATCATTGCGGCGCCATGCAGTGCCATATCGAGCGTCACTAACCCTATGCTGGTGGACTTGGAACGGCTGAGCATTTGAGCCCCTTTATTGGGCACATATCCAAGCTTCTTTATCGCAGCATTCACTTTGTTTCGAGTGGATTCTGCGACATCTTGCGAACCGTTCGTCACCCTTGATACTGTTTGAGTCGATACGCCAGCCAGCTTCGCCACATCTTTAAAAGTTACACTCATCACACCGTCCATCGAATATTCCCGTCGTTCGATGAGCTTATCCAATTTAGCGAAATGAAACTCTGCTCCCTTTCAAAAAAATGTCATTTGAAACATTAAATATGTTTCCGGAAACAGTCGATCTTGTGCAAATTTTAGCAACGAATAAGTGTTTTTAGATCACGTTATTTAGCCTTTTTAGTACTAATTTCAGTCTTCAAGTTCACTATTAATTTTAGTTTATGTTTACGAAAACAATATGAGATTGGCTATGAGCGAATTTATTCATCTAACAAGTAAAAACCACAGTTTGATCATCAAATCGGGCCGTACTCCAGAGGTTCTTCACTGGGGCGCAAAGATCGCCAGTATTGATGAAGATCTTTTGTTATCAACCGAGAGACCGATCTCTCAAGCACGCCTTGATGTCGATGTACCGCTTTCTCTTTGTCCTGAATTGGGTAGCGGTCATTTTAATGCGCCGGGAATAGAAGGGCATCGTGATGGTTTTGATTGGGCACCCGTTTTTAATACCGTCCGCGTGGAAGCTCAGGTTCAGCAAGCCACTTTTGTTCTAGAAGACACCGTGTCTAAGCTTGAATTGACGGTTGAAATTAAACTGGATTACGAATCGGATGTGGTTCAAAAGCGCATCACAGTAACCAACAAAGGGGGCAGTAAATACTATTTAAATAAGCTGTCATCAACGTTGCCGCTGCCAAACCACGCCAATGAATTGATGACGTTCCATGGTCGTTGGTGTCATGAGTTCCAAACGCAACGTCAGCGTTTTGAGCATGGTGGCTTCATGCAAGAGAACCGTCGCGGCCGTACTTCACATGAAAACTTCCCTGGCATGTTTGCAGGAACGCAAGGTTTCTCAGAACAGAATGGTTTGGTGTGGGGCTTCCATTTAGGTTGGAGTGGTAACCACCAAATGCGTGCTGATGTTCGCAGTGATGGCCGCCGCTTTGTACAAGCGGGAGAGTTATTGTTAGCGGGTGAATCGATTCTAGAACCAGAGGCTACTTACCAGACACCTTGGCTCTATGGCTGTTACAGCAACTCTGGTTTGAACGGTATTGCTCAACGTTTTCAGCAGTTTGTTCGTGACAACATTATTCAATTCCCTACCGATAAACCTCGCCCTGTGCACTTAAATACTTGGGAGGGCATCTACTTCGACCATAAACCGGAATACATCATGCAGATGGCAACCGAAGCCGGCGCAATGGGTGTTGAACGATTCATTATTGATGATGGTTGGTTTATTGGTCGTGATGGCGAACGAACGGCCTTAGGCGATTGGTATCTCGATGAAGTGAAATACCCAAATGGCTTAGAACCTGTGATTGAACACGTTAACCAACAGGGGATGGAGTTCGGGTTGTGGGTTGAACCTGAGATGGTCAGCCAAGACTCAAACCTATACCGTAACCATCCTGATTGGGTCCTAGGTTTGCAAGGTTATCATCAACCGTCTGGTCGTTGGCAGTATGTTTTAGACTTGCAGAATGAAGCGTGCTTTGACTACTTGTTCTCTCGCCTTGATATGCTTCTGACTACGTACAATATCGGCTACTTAAAGTGGGACATGAATCGTGAATTAGTTCAGCCGGGCCACCAAGGTAAGGCGGCGGTGCATGGTCAAACTGAAGCCTTGTATCGTCTCGTTGATCAACTGAATCAAGCACACCCTAAGGTCGAGATTGAATCTTGCTCATCAGGCGGTGGTCGCATTGATTTTGAAATCCTTAAAAGAACACATCGATTCTGGGCATCCGATTGTAACGATGCATTGGAACGACAAGCCATTCAAAAAGGCATGAGCTACTTCTTCCCACCAGAAGTTATGGGTGCGCACATTGGCCCTGCTGAGTGCCATTCAACCAATCGTCGTCACAGTATCAATATGCGTGGTGTCACCGCTTTGATGGGGCACATGGGCGTTGAACTTGACCCGGTTAAAGAGTCGCAACAAGAGAAGCAAGCTTTCTCTCACTACATCTCTCTGCATAAGCAGTTCCGCCATATTTTGCACTCAGGTCGTAGTTTCCGCATGGATCCCGCGGACAAAAACCAGAACATCTATGGGGTGCAGAATGATGATGAAATGCTGATCACCGTGTGTCAGTTGGCCATGCCTGAATACGCTCTGCCATCACCACTTCGTATTAGCTGCGTGGAAGACAGTGCGCTGTATCAAGTGAAGTTAGTGGAGATGCCACAAACCAGTTTCCAACTCATGAAGCAACGCCCTCAATGGTTAGATAAAACTCTGACTTTAAGCGGCGATAACCTCAAAGAGATTGGATTGACCTTACCTATTCTCGACCCAGAGTCTGCCTTGATTGTGCATCTAAAAAAGATGTGAATCTCTGACTCTGAGTACCCCTACAAACAAAAATCTAAATATAAAAATTATAATCGGCAGCGAGGTATTGCTGCCGCAATAACTCAACTTAAGGAAAACAAAATGTCTATTACCGTTCTGTTGTCATTTTTGTTATTTACTGGGTTTGTAGTCGCGTTTACCTACAACAAAGTGAAAAATGACAAAAACACCTCACAAGATGGTTTCTTTCTTGGCGGAAGAAGCTTAACCGGTGGCTTAATTGCCAGCTCACTTATCTTAACGAACTTGAGTGCCACCAGTTTCGTGGGCATGAGCGCACAATCTTACACCCACAACATGAGTGTCATGGGTTGGGAAGTGGCTTCTGGTGTCACCTTGGTGATTATTGCTTTAATGTTAGTTCCTCGTTATTTGAAACAAGGTATCACCACCATTCCTGATTTCTTAGAGAGCCGCTACGACATGTCGGTGAAGAAGTTTGTGACGTTACTTTTCTTGTGCCAATACGTGATCAACATTTTGCCTACCACACTTTACGCGGGCGCTGTTGTTTTGGGTGAAATCTTCGATGTTCAGGCCCTGCTAAATATTTCAGAGTTTAGTTCAATTGCACTGATTTCGGCGACGATTGGTCTACTTGGCTTCTTTTACGCGATTTATGGTGGCCTAAAGGCGGTTGTAATTGCAGATACCATTAATGGCGTAGGCTTGATTGTTGGCGGCATGATGATCCCTGTGTTTGGTTTGATGGTACTGGGCGAAGGTAGCTTTGGTGCTGGCTTAGATATTCTGCTTTATGCCGCGCCAGAGAAGCTTCAATCGGTGGGTACAGAAAGCGATCCACTGCCGTTCTCAACATTGTTTACTGGTCTGCTTTTGGTGAACTTGTACTACTGGGGTACTGATCAATCCATTATTCAACGCGCATTAGGTGCTAAAAACCTGAAAGAAGGTCAGAAAGGTGTAATCCTTGCCGGTGCGATTAAGGTTATCTCTCCGCTGTTCTTGATCATTCCAGGCATCATCGCTTTCCACATGTTTGGTGCTGATGCGGGCAACCCAGACACCATGTACACCCGTTTAGTTAATGAAGTTTTGCCTAAGCCGCTGGTGGGTTTCTTCGTTGCGGTGATGTTTGGTGCGATTTTGAGTACCTTTAATGGTGTGTTGAACAGCTCAACGACTCTGTTTGCATTGAACGTGTATAAGCCGCTATTCGGACAAGGTAAAACCGATGAAGAGCTAGTGGGTAAAGGGCGTATTTTTGGTGTCGTGATTGCGATTATCTCGGTATGTATCGCACCATTCATCATGTACGCACCAGAAGGTTTGTTCCAATATCTACAAATGGTGGCAGGTTTCTTCAGTGTGCCAATCTTCACTATCGTGTTTGTCGGCTATATCTCTAAACGTGTACCAGCTGTAGCGGCGAAAGTGGCGTTGGTGGTGTTTGTAAGTTCTTACGCTGCAATGCAGTTGGTGTTCAAAACTCCGATTCACTTCCTACATCAATTAGCGATTCTGTTCGTGGTATGTACCGCGTTGATGTTCATCATTGGTTACTTTATGCCGCGTGAGTCTGAGTACGTGATGCCAGTCAATGAGAATATTGATGTGACACCTTGGGAGTTCCGTTTCGAGGCTTCGGCTATTATTCTTTACATGGTGCTTGGTGCTTACGTTATGTTCTCGGATGTGGGTTTTGTATCGGACGATCCAACCATCATGCAAGTTTATGGCGTGTGTGGCATTGTTATGTTGCTCGGTATTTTTGGACGACTAGCAAAGCGAAAGAAAGCACTTGCGACCGCGTAGATGAGTTCGGGTAATTAAAAACGAAAACGCCGCTCTTTGGAAATAGGAGCGGCGTTTTTCGATCTTGTGAAGATAAATGGAAGGCTAAAAAGTCTAAAAAGAGAATCGAGTCCATTTCTTAGCTCGCCAGCGATAGGCCATGATGATTCCACGGAACCACTCGTCCATCGCGATTGCCATCCAAGCACCCAATACGCCATAACCCCAATGCACGCCAAGCAAATAGCTCATGGCAACCCCAATGCCCCACATGCTGAGAATGCCCATTTTGATCGGGAATTTAATGTCGCCAGCAGCCTTTAGACAAGAGATAAAGATAAGGTTAAATACTCGTCCAGCTTCAAGAATGATGGAACCTGCAATCAGTGCCGCCGTTAGCGCAATGATCTCTGGATCTTGCGTGAACAGATCGAGAATTTCGAAACGGAACACATACACCATGCAGGTGATCGCGGTTGACGCGATAAAGCCAACCACAAAGTAACGTTGCACGCGCTTGGTAATCTCGTCGATCCAACCCTTACCAATGTAATAGCCTGTTTGGATTTGGCTGCCTTGACCAATTGCCAGTGCAAACGCAAAAGAGAGGCGAGCGATGTTTTGTGCGTAAGTAAACGCAGCCAGTGAAGACGTACCCATCTGCACTACAAAGAAGGTAATGCTGATCTGAGCCATGTTATAAGAGAGCACTTCTCCAGCGTTCATCGAGCCGATCTTCATGATTTTTTGATAGATGGCTTTCGGCACAGATTTAAACTGCTTCACTGGTAGATAAATCCCTTTGCTTCTGACCACACCAATCAAGATCAACATTCCGATTACTTGGCTAATGACGGTCGCGGTCGCAACCCCATGCACGCCGTATACAGGCAAACCAAAAGGTTGATATAAGGCACAGTAGTTACCGAATACGTTGATGACACCTGCAATCATATTGATCACCATCGGTGACTTTGAATAGCCATGACTGCGCAAAATAGTGGTGAGAACCACACCTATGGTTACATTGAAGGTGAGAGCACCACTGATGAACAGGTATTCTTGCGCGTACTGTTCGACTTGAGGTTCGAGTTGATAAAGCGGGATAAAATATTCAGCAACAAGAACGGCAATCACACTCAGTAGCACACCGGCAATAATGGCCAGAATGATACTTGCTACACCCACGTGAGCGCTCTCTTGAGTGCGGGAAGCACCATTGTATTGCGCGATTAGAATACCCGTACCACTGCTGACCATGGTCGAGACAATGATCAGGAAAAAGGATATCTGAGAAATAACACCAACGGCAGACACGGCTTTGTCCGAGTATCCCGATAACATGAATACATCACTGGTGTTGAGTGCGGTTCTTAAAAGAACTTCGATAAAAATTGGCCAGGTGAGCGCAACGATTCCCATACGTTTGTTTAGGGTGGAATCAGCATTAGGCATTTAGGTTTTCTCAAAAAAGGGGTAGACGACACTATAGTTTAGCTATTATTTAGTAAACGACTATCAAATTAGTGTCCGGAAGGCTAATAAGGATAAATAAAATTCGAATAAGTCTTCAGAATTCAATATTTCAGTGAGGGTGATGAAATTTTTGAATGGGATTTCATAGCAAGAGCACTCTTTGCTTTTTGTGAGTAAAAGCTTGCCTGTGTTAGCTGAGTACAACGAACAGAGTAAAAGGATCATGGTAGGCCAAATAGTCTAAGTGCTTGTTTTTCGCTTACGTTACTTCAGATATAAAAAAGGCACTCAGCGAGAAACTGAGTGCCAAAGTCTGAAATTTATGAGGTTAGATTTTCATTGAATTTCAGAAGACAGGTATAGGTTTTTACTTACTCTGCGTCAGTAAAGAAATCGTTGTATAACATGTATAGGTGGGCAGCACTCCAAGAGAAGTTTGGAGCACCTTGTTGTTCACCGTTTAGCGGGTTGTAGTTCTCACGGATAGGACCGTCTTGTACCAAGCCATCGGCGTGGTCGAAGAATGCGCCTGCCATTTCAATCGCATCGTCACGGTAGCCGTAGCTGTCCATACCTTTTAGGCCGAAGTAGAACTGGTCTACCCATACACGTCCACGCCAGTAAATATCTGGGCCAAATGCTGGGCTAGAAAGCGCTGCTGTGCCCAGTGGAACGTAGGTGTTGAACTCTGAGGTATCTTTCATCACAGAGACCACGGCATCAGCGTGAGCTTGTGTTGCTGCACCGTTGAACAGTGGTGACCAACCCTCAGGGCCTTTACCACGCTCGACAATCGGTTTGCCTGCGCAGCCATTGGCTAAAGGCTTGTCTTCAATACGAATGTCATAGAAGAAGTTAGTGCCTTCGTCGAACATACAGGTGTTGATGTAGTTCGATAGGTGCTCTGCTTTTTCACGGAACTCTTTCGCTTCTGCGTCTTTACCTAGAATGTCAGCCATTTCTGCTAGGTACTTGTTATCGCTGTACATGTAGCTTGCTTGGTCAACGGACTCTTGCAGCAATGAATAGCCAAGCAAAGTGCCGTCTTCAGCGCGGTTTTGAGCGAACTCAACATCCCAATCGCTGCGCTTACCACCGTTTGCAACGTATGCGTCTAGCTGGTCTTTATCAATGAAGCCAAATGCGGCTGCATCGTCACGGCCTGATTCCCAAGATGCAGCCGTTTGTGCGGGGCTCTCGATGTAATCGTAGTTGCCTTCTGCTACCACTTTATCCAGTGCTGCTTGTCCTACGACTGTTTCGTGCTTATCGCCACGAACCACGGTGAAGTACATTTCACCTTCAGGTGTGTTGTGTGCTTTGTCACGAGCAGCGCCATACTCTGGAACGCCATTGCCGTTGTTGTCACGGTTGCGTAGCCACCAATCATGGTATGCCACTAGTTTTGGATACATCTCTTGTAGCCAAGTTTCGTCGCTGGTGGTTTTGTAGACTTCCATTACTGCCCATGCTGCTAGGCTTGGTTTGGTATTACGTTCATTCCAGTTACCGCCATCGCCGCCACGTTCTGGACTTAGGTTGTAAGCGAGTAGATCGGGCACGTAACCTTCATCCCAAGGACGAACGGCATCGTCAGCCTGAATTTGGTAAGCGAACATCGCGCGGATGTTATCTTTCGCTACATCTGGGTTGAAGTGAGCCATTGCGTAGGCTTGCTTCCATGTGTCCCAAGGCCAAGTTTGGTTGCCCGAGAACCAACGCGCCGTCACGGATGGTGTCACAGAGTCAAACTCCATCGCACCTGCAGCGCCACGCCAGTTACCGTTTAGGGTTTCCATCGCTTTAACCGCAACACGCTCTTGCTCTGGTGTCGCGTTCGGGTTGGTTAAACCCATCTCAAGATAGCCTTCCCAACGTTCTGCTGATGCGGCTAAGAAGTCGGTAGGGTTTGCCATGATCTTTTTGATTTCAGGCTGTTCCGCTTGCGCTTCTTCTGCCGTTAGAACATGCGAGTATGTGGTGTAGATAGTCGTCGATGCTTCAATGTTTGCCGTTGAAGTAAACGCTAAACCATCAACCGTGGTTTTCGTTGGAATCGACTTGTGAACTTGGTATTCAGACTCACCAGAAGTCAGTAGATCCCATGTCGAACGAACCTTACCGAAGGTCACCTTTAGGCCATCGTCGGTTGCGACGATTTGACGGTCATACTCAGGGTAAGTTTCAGCGATTGTTTTGTCGGTTTGTGCCACGCCTTCTTTGGCGTGCGTCTTTTCTAGCAGTTCACCATCCCACACTAATTCAACCGGTGAGTCGGTAGTGATTTTTGTTTCTAACAGAGAGGTACGGTTTGAAGCAAAACGCATCGTCATTTCTACGGTCACATCGTCAGATTTTAGCGTCTGAACCAATGCGCCCGGTAGGCTATAAGCTTCCATAGTGAAAGCCACTTTTTTGCCGTCTTTGAACACGCTTAGGCGGTCGAAGTTATCAGCCATGAAGTTGATATATTCTTCGGTAAGCAGTGCTGTACCTGGGAATCCGCCCATGCCTTCTGCACTGTCTGGCAGTAGGTGACCGTGCCATGCGCCTAGGTCGAAGAATGGGTTAAAGCGTTGGTGGTCATCGAAGTCGTAGTCACGCATGTATTCAGGTGAGCCAGTACGGTCGATAACGTTCTTAAATTCGTTGGCTTGCAGTTGTTCTGTGTCAGAGCCAGAGATTGAGTTTGAAGCACAACCAGTAACGACAAGGGCTGCACCGATAGCGAGAGCTGCGAATGATTTATTCAGTTTCATGATCAATTCCTGTTATTACCAGTAGAAGTATTGCATTGCGAACACCTGAGCGTCGCCGATTTCAGTGTCGCTGCCTACGCCAAAGCGGCTATCGAAAGCAGTCGCAAACGCGCCGTTGCCGTATTCATACCAAACGCCAGCATTGATGTAAGAGGTGATTTCTTTGTCGCCATTGTCACCGTCAAAGTTTGCGTAGTTGTAGGCTGCAGATAGGTAAACGCCTTGTGCCGCTTCGTACCAAGCACTGGTTTGAATACCAGACTCGCTACCGAAAGACTCTTGGTTGCCTTTATCGGTATCATGCCAAACACGAGTGGCGAAGTTTTTGTACTCAGCACCCAATAGCAATAGTTCACCACCATCGTTGTTACGAACTTCACCACCACCCATTAGGGTTAAGTCGTCGGTCAGATCGTATTGGAGGTAACCATTGACCATGGCGTTCTTATCTTTCCATTGGTCTGCGAAGCTGTCGTATTTACCGAAGTGAACAAGAGCATCGTCTTCAGAGAAGTCAGACTCTGGCGCGAAAGAAACGCTGTAGCGAAGCTTGCCTTCTAGGTTTTGAATCTTCACACCAAGGTGCACGTCTCGCGTGTTTGAGATCGCGTAGCCGTATTCAACCGTAGGGTCACTCCACCATTGAACGTCATCTAATGAAGAGTCCATACGACCAATCATGAATTCTGTTTTGTTATCTGTGCGGTAGCCAGCGTAAAAGCGGTTGAAACCACCTTCAAAGCCGCCCCAGCCGTGGCCCGTTGCCCAAGCATTGCCTTCGTCGTCGGCTTGTACTGTCCAGCCTTCCATATAAGCAAGACCAAACCAATTACCGTGCTCGATAGCCAAGCCAGCTTCAATGTAAGTACCGTCTGCGTAGCGGCCTTTATCATCACCTTCGAGTGCCACGTGACCACCAAGGCCAAGCTCACCATAAAAATTAAATAGGGTTTCAGTTTCTGTCTGAGGAGGCTGAGTATCACTGTGGTTTGCTGCGGACTCTTCCGCGTGGGCAGTGGTACTTAAGGCAGCAAGAATACAGCTTGTAATAAGAGTGTTTTTAGTAAAACTACTTTTCATTTTAATCACTTCTGTGTCGGGGTTATAAATGAAGGTTCGCAAGCAGTTCTGACTTCTAATATGGGGTGATCTTCAAGGCGTATTGGTCAGGTTACTTACGATCGCAAAACCAATATTAATGATAATTTTGATGTTTAAAATTAATTAAGTTTAAAAGTGTGATCTATTTTTAGTAAATATTTACTTTGTTTTTATTTTGACTTTCAGTTGAATTTGCAGAGGTATGGCTAGGGTTATAAGTATTCGGGAGGTGAATTGTTTGATGGGTGGTTAGATTGTTGGTTCGAATGTTTTGATTCTTGAATGGCTTTGATTTAATCGAGATGGTTAGTGGAAATGTACCGACAAATAAAAAGGCACTCACCAAATGTGAGTGCCTGAAGTTTAAATGCGAGTGCCTGAAGTTTAAGTCAGAGTGCCCGAAGTTTA